>JAUHZL010000083.1 GCA_030425945.1 Alphaproteobacteria bacterium
CGCCGTCGCCGCGACCGTCATCGCCAGCATCAGCCCGGTGCCGAATTCCGCCGCCCCGGCAAAGGCGCCGGAGAACACCAGCGCCCCGAGCGCGATGATCCGCAGCGACAGGGTCAGCCCCATCAGGCCGCCGACGGCCAATGGTTGCAGGTATCGCATGCTCATCCGTCCCGTCTTGTCGCCGCGATCGTGCAGCCCGCCTTTCGGTTACCCCCGAAGGCGTTGGTGGCAAACCGAAAAAGCCGCTGGCCAGCCCCCGCGCCCGGCGGGTGTGGCGCGGCGGCCCGGCTCAGAAGCGGGTGCGGAAGCTGATCTGCAGCGTCTCGGTCCGGTCGTAGGCGGCCTTTTCCAGCGGATGCGCCACGCTCAGGTCCAGTTGCCCGCCGTCGAAGGCATAGCCGACCGACAGCCCGACCGACGCCCGCCAGATCAGGCTGTCATCGACCGGGTTCGCCCCGCCCGGGCCGCCGCCGGTCCGGTCGAGCCCCCAGACCGAGCCCACATCGACGAAGGCCGCCGGGGTAAGCCCGCCGAGCGCGATCCGGTCGGGAAAGGCCATCTCGAACTGGGCCGCGACGAAGGTATTGCCGCCGAGCGCCTCGGACTGGCCGGTGGCGAGGTCGCGGGGTCCGATCCCGGCGAAGGCGAAGCCGCGCAGCGCGTCGGAGCCGAGGAAGCTGCGCTCGTCGATCCGGGTCCCGATCCCGCTGGCCGCCACCGCCCCGGCCCGCGTGTTCAGCCGGAACACGGCCGGGCCGACCGCCGCGGTCTCCATCCCGAAGCTGATCGCGCCGCGCGTCACGGTGCGCCCGTCCGAGGTGCTGAGAACCTCGCCCAGCAGCCCGACCCGGCCCGAGGTCCCGCCCGCCGCCCCGAAGCTGCGCGTCCAGACCGCCCCGGCCGACAGCGCGCTGCGGTCCCCGGCATCCGCCGTGACCAGCACCGAGGTCACCCCCGCCGCCGCATCGACATCGGCGCGGCGCGCCCCGAAGCGCAGGTCTAGGTCGCCCCCGGCCACCCCGTGCCAGGACAGCACCACGTCGCCCTGCATGCGCGTCACGTCGAAGGGCACCTGCCCGCCGCCCCGCACCCGGCCAAGGCCGAGCGCCAGTCCCACGGCGGGCGATCCGCCGATCAGGCCCGGCGCACCGAGGGACAGCGACGCGGCGCTCTCGGAGGCGCTCGCCCGCCCGGAGAAGGACAGCGCGACGTCCCGGCCGAACAGGCGCCGGGTCTCGACCGCCAGGTCCGCGACCGCCTCGCGGCGCTGGTCGACGCCGAACCCGAGGGTGACGTGGCCCACGGCCTCGTCCGCCCGCCCGGCCGAGGGCAGCGCGACAAGCAGAGCGAGAGCCGCAAGAAGGTGGCGCATCGGCGTGACTCTATACATCCCAATTGTGGTAATAGCGGGGGTCATCCCCTATCCCTAGTGGGCCGCACCGGAATCCGGAAAGCGTTGCGCCGCGTCCACAGACGGGGTCCCGGCCAGAGTCTGGGTCACACACCGGGCGGCTCAGGTCGGCGCGACCAGGTGGGTCGTCACGTCGTCGTCGATGGCCAGCCGCGCCAGGACCTCGCCGGTGCCGCTGTCGGTGAACTGCCACACCGAGACATCCGTGTGCCCGCCGTAGCTGCCCGCCGCCTGTCCCCCGCCATCGGGCAGGATGCCGACAGCGACGCCCGCGCTCGGGGCCAGCCGGATCGTGTCGCCCGCCTCGCCGAGGATGGTCCGGTAGACCCCGCCCGCGGCATCGACCGGATCGCCGAGCAGCGCCTGCAGGCGGGTGTCGGCCTCGTCCGACATGCCCAACAGGTCGGCCAGCGTCACCGTCACGTCATCCGCCGCGCCGTTGGTCAGGTCGAGCACCTCGATCCCGCGCAGGTCCACGGTGCCGAACGGATCGGCCGGCCCCGCCGTGAAGGCCGCCGTATCGACCCCTGTGAAGCCGTTGACGATCACCGCCGCGAAGCCGCTCAGGTCCGGCAGCGTGATCAGGTCGTCGAGCACGGGCGCCCCGGCGAACAGCTCCGCCCCCGCTCCCTCGCCCGCGACGCTAATCGTCGCGGTGGCGGTGGTCGTGCCGCCCTGCCCGTCGGACACCGTGAAGGTGAAGGTATCGGTGCCGGTCTCGCCCGCGGCGAGGTGGTCCCAGGCCCCGTCCGGGTCGTAGCTGATCCGGCCCGCCGCCAGCGAGACCCGCGCGCCCGCGGTGCTGGTCCCGGCCACCGACAGAAGCGCGACCGTGCCGCCGTCCGGGTCGCTCGCCCCGTCGGTCAGCACAGCGGCGTCGAAACTGTAGGGCGCGCTTTCGGTCGCACCCGCGCGTGTCAGCGTCGCCTCGCCGATCCGCAGTTCGGCCCCGACCACGCCCCCGAAGGTGCCATCGGTCGACTGCAACGTGAAGCGCACCCCGTAGGTTCCGGTCTGGGTCAGGGTCAGGTCGAGGGTCTGCAACCCGGTCGACGACCCCACCGTCACCGCGTCCGAGAACAACGTCTCGACCACCGTGCCGGACCCGTCCACCAGCTCGGCGATCATGCCCCCGTTGTCCCAGGTCCCGGTCGAGGCCCCCGCGATCAGGTCATAGGTGACCCGCAGCGTGTCCCCGGCCTGCACCGCGACGAGGTCGCTGGTCAGCGTCGGCCCGGAGGCGGTGTTGCCGTTGCTGCTTACCCTGCCCGAGAAGCTCAGCACCGCGACCGCGTCGTCGCCGTTCGACAGGGCGCTGCCGCTGCGGACGACCGCTGCGGTCGAGAAGCCGACCGAAGTCAGTCCCGTGGTCCCCGTGCTGGCGGTCCAGCCGTCGAAATCGGGGCTCGCATCGAACCCGCCGCCCGCCAGCACGGTCGCCGCCGGGATCGTCACGTCGGCCACCACGGGCGCGGTGTTGACGCCCGTCACGGTCAGCGTCGCGGTATTTTCGACCGACAGCGTGCCGTCGCTGAGGCTGTAGCGGATGGTGATGTCGGCCTGCTCCCCGGTGCCCAGCCCGACGAACTGCGCGGGGTCGATGGTGACCACCGTTCCGTCGAGGGTGAAGGCCACCGCCGTCTCGCCCCTGGTAACGGTGACGTCCGCGATGCTCAGCGTATCGCCGTTCGGGTCGCGCTGGCCCGCGAGCAGGTCGATGACCACCGGGGCGGCGGTCTCGGCCACGCTGCCGGCATCGATCGGGACGGCGACCGGGGCGAGGTTGGGCAGGGTCACGGTATCGTCGCCGTCGACGATATCGCGGATCAGGTCGATGAGAGCGTCGCCGCCCTCGTCGTCGCCGAAGATGCCCTCGTCGAAGGTGCCGTCCTCGCCGAAGTCGAGGATCACGTCCGGTGTCCCGCTGCCGTCGGTCTGGGTGGCGGAGCCGCTCTGGGCGCGGGTGATCGCGGACTGGAAGGCCCGGATCGCGGTGTCGAGAAGCGCGCTTTCCGGGCTGTCGGGCGCGAAGCTGCGTTCGAGCACCCGCGTCTCGCCCTCGACCGGGGACACGATCCAGGAAATGTCGGTGGTGGTGATGGTCCCGAGCAGGTTGCCCTGCAGGTCGAACAGCTCGATCCGGCCCAACCCGCCGTCCGGATCGGGGTTCAGCGCGACCTGCACCCGCGTCACGCCCTCGTCGGTGCGGATCTCGACGCTGACCGTGGTGCCCCGGATGCCCATCGAGGCGGTCGGCGTCGTCACCTCCATGTTGCCGGTGGGCGCGATGGCCCCGGCGATGAAGACGAACCCGCCCTGGATCAGGTTGAACCCGGAGGCGTTCTGCCCGCCGTTCGGATCGTAGATCAGGTTGTCGATCAGCATGCGGGAGTCGGCCGCCAGCGTGAACACCGTCCCGTCGAGGAAGGTCAGCGCGGCGGTCGATCCCTCGCCGGTCGTGACCAGGTCGTTGGCGAAGATCTCGGTCCCGACCCGCAGTGCGACCACGGTGCCGTCGGCCCGCTGCACCTCGGCGCTGCCCTCCAGCGTCTCGACCTGCCCGATGGGCGCCCCGGGGTCCGCGCCGCCCGCTTGCGCATACTGGCCGGGGGCCAGCGGCCCGGCGAGGCGCTCGGCCACCGCGCCCGGCAGCACCGCGTCATTGGCATGGACGAGATCGGGCGCGCCGTGGGTGAAATAGTCGACGAGCCTCAGCGCGGTCCCGTCCGGCATCTCGACCAGCAGATCGCGCCCGGCCCGCGTCAGGTCCCCTGTGAAGCCCGACAGGCCCTCGGGCAGCGCCACCGGGTCCGGCCCGGTCACCAGCAGGACGGACGATCCCCCGGACCCCGGGTTGTAGGTGTCTCTCGCCATCGCCAATACCCCCAATGCCCCGCCGACGCGCATCGGAAAGGCCTCAGGACTATGCGGAAGGATAGGCTTTCTGGCAATGCTCTTGCCTGAATCCGGGACCGGCGGATTGACTTCCGGGTCCCGAATGTCCGTCCATCGGGCGACAGCACCGCGACGGAGAGCGCACCGGACCATGTTCAGACGTCTTGCACGCGCCATCGGCGGCGGCCGCGTCGTGGCCCTCGGCCTGCTCGGGCTCTGCGTGGCGCTGCGGCTCTGGGACCCGGCCCCGGTCGAGACGCTGCGGGTCAAGACCTTCGACCTCTTCCAGCAGATCTCGCCGCGCCCCTACCAGCCCCTGCCGGTGGCGATCCTCGACATCGACGATCCCTCGCTCGAAGAGATCGGCCAGTGGCCCTGGCCGCGCAGCCTGATGGGCGAACTGGTCACCAAGGCCACCGCGCAGGGCGCCGTCGCCATCGGCTTCGACATGGTGTTTTCCGAGCGTGACCGGCTGTCGCCCGAGGCGCTGCTGGCGCTGTTCACCGACCTCGATCCGGGCAAACGGGCGCAGATCGCCGCCCTGCCCGACACCGACACCGCCTTCGCCGAGGCGGTCGCCCGGTCGCGGGTGATCCTCGGCCAGACCAGCCTGCGCTCCAGCGTCTTCGACCGCGCCGACCGGGCACCCGCGCCGGGGGTGCCGCACGCGCTGCTCGGCGACGATCCGCGCCCCTACCTTCAGCGCTTTCCGGACCTGCTGCAGAACCTGCCCGCGCTCGAGGCCGCTGCCGCCGGGCGCGGGGTCTTCACCGTCCGGCCCGACGTGGACGGCGTCTTCCGGCGCATCCCGGTGACCATGCTGGTGCAGGACAGCCTGCGCCTCGGCCTCGCGCCCGAGGTGCTGCGCGTCGCCACCGGCGGGCAGGCCTTCGCGATCCGGACGAACGCGGCGGGGATCGAGGGCGTGGTGCTGGCGGGCAAGCTGGTCGCCACCGATGCCGACGGCTCGGTCTGGCCGCATTTCACCCCGTCCGTCCGCGACCGCTTCGTCTCGGCGGCGGACCTGCTGAACGACCGCGTCCCGCCTGGACGGCTGGCCGGGCACCTGGTCCTCGTCGGGACCTCGGCCATCGGGCTGGAAGACTTCCGCTCGATGCCGCTCGGCACGCGTATCCCGGGGGTCGAGATCCATGCCCAGCTGCTGGAGAACATCCTGACCGACAGCCTGCTGCACCGCCCGAACTACGCCATCGCCGCCGAGGTCACGGCGATGGCCGTCCTCGGGCTGCTGGCGATCCTCGTCGTGCCGCTGGCGAGCGCCTCGGTCACCGTCCTTGCGTCGCTCGGGGCGCTGGTCGGTCTGGGCTACGGCGGCTGGCACCTGTTCGAGGCCCGGAAACTGCTGCTCGACCCCTCGGCGCCGCTGCTGACCATGGCCGTGCTGGTCGTCAGCCTGATCACCGCCAACTACCTGCGCGAGGAACGCCGCCGCCGCGAAATCCGGGGCGCCTTCGCGCAATACGTCTCGCCCGATCTCGTGGCGCAATTGTCCGAGAACCGCGATGCCCTCCGGCTGGGCGGCGAGACGCGGGAACTGACGCTGCTCTTCTCGGACGTGCGCGGCTTCACCGCCATTTCCGAGCGCTTCAAGTCCGACCCGCAGGGCCTGACCCGGCTGATGAACCGGTTCCTGACCGTGCTTTCGGGCGCGATCCTCGCCGAGAAGGGCACCATCGACAAGTTCATGGGCGATGCCGTCATGGCGTTCTGGAACGCCCCGGTGCCCGCCTCCCGGCACCAGCACGACGCCTGCCGCGCGGCGCTGGCGATGCGCGCGGCCACCGAGGCGCTGAATGCCACCCTCGACCCCGACACGCCCCGCATCGACGTCGGCGTGGGCCTGAACACCGGCCTTTGCGTGGTGGGCAACATGGGCAGCGACCTGCGCTTCGACTACACCGCGCTCGGTGATGCCGTGAACCTCGCGTCGCGTCTGGAAGGCCAGTCGAAACCCTATGGCGTCGGCATCGTGCTGGGCGAGACGACCGCGCAAGCCGTGGCCGAGGACTTCGCCCTGCTGGAGCTGGACCTGATCCGGGTCAAGGGCAAGGCGGAGGCCGAACGCATCTACGCCCTGATGGGGGACGCGACCTTGCGCGCCAGCGCCCCCTTCCGCGCCGCCTGCGCCGATAACGACACCATGCTGGCCGCCTACCGCGCCCGCGACTGGACCGGGGCCGAGGCCGCCCGCACCGCGCTGGCCCGCAGCGGCGCGGACCTCGGCCTTACCGCCTATCTCGACCTCTGGAAGGACCGCATCGCGGAAGCCATCGCCGCGCCGCCGCCGCCCGGCTGGGACGGCGTCCACGTGGCCACGTCGAAGTGACCGGACGGGGGCTTGGGACCCAGCCCGTCCCGGCCTATATTCGAAGGCAGGCCGCTGTCGAGAGGTGCACCATGACCGGACCCCAGCCGACGCCCGAGGGCGATCACCGCGGTTTCCTGCGCGAGTGGCTGAACGATCCGATGGCGGTCGCCTCCGTCGCCCCCTCCAGCCCGGCGCTGGCCCGGCTGATGGTGGCCGAGATCGGCCCCGCGACAGGCCATGTCGTCGAACTGGGACCGGGCACCGGCGTCTTCACCCGCGCCCTGCTGACGCGCGGCGTGCCCGAGGAAAAGCTGATCCTGATCGAGCGCGCGCCCGCCTTCGCGGCCATGCTGCGCGTGCGTTTCCCGAAAGCGCGCGTGGTCTTGGGCGGGGCCGAGGCGCTGCGCCGCCACATCGCCGACGGTCCCGAGCCGGGCGCGGTCGTTTCCGGCCTGCCCTTCCTCGCCTCTCCCGCCAGTCTTCAGCTTCGCATACTTTGCGCAGCGTTCTCCTGCCTCGCGCCGCGCAATCCGGAGAAGGGGCGCGGGATCTTCGTGCAGTTCACCTATGGCCATTTCCCGCCCGCCCGCACTGCCGTGGCCGAGCGCGCCGGCCTGACCGCGACCTGCATCGGCCGGACCGTGCGCAACCTGCCGCCCGCCTCGGTCTACCGCTACGAGCGCAGCACCGGCTGACGCCCCTTGCCGCCGCCCGCCCGGCGTCGCAGTCTCGCCCGCGAGACCGCCACGAGGACGCGCCATGACCACCGACAGCCACGCCACCACCCATGACGCCGAGGACGATCCCCGGAACCGGGATATCCTGATTTCCATCAACGGCTTGATGAAACCGCGCGCCGAGGCGACGGTCTCCGTCTATGACAGCGGCTTCCTGCTGGGCGACGGCATGTGGGAGGGGCTGCGCCTCTATGACGGGGTGTGGGCCTTCCTCGAGGATCATTTCGACCGTTTCTTCAACTCCTGCAAGGCGGTGCGGCTCGACGTCGGCCTCGACCGGCAGGGTCTCTTCGAGGCGATCGAGGCCACCCGCCACGCCAACGAGATGCACACCGACGTCCACTGCCGCCTGATGCTGACGCGCGGGGTCAAGGTCCGGCCCTTCCAGCACCCGTCGCTCAGCCGGTCGGGGCCGACGCTGGTGATCCTGATGGAGCACTCGAAACCGGTGGACCGGCTGGCGAGCGCGGGTGTCCGGCTGGCGAGCGTGCCGCAGGTGCGCGGCCTGCCCCACAGCCAGGACCCGAAGTTCAACAGCCACTCCAAGCTGAACTGCGTGATCGCCTGCCTGCAGGCCGAACAGGCCGGGGCGGACGAGGCGCTGATGCTCGATCCGCATGGCTTCGTGAACACGACGAACGCCTGCAACTTCTTCATAGTACGCAAAGGGGAAGTCTGGACCTCAACCGGGGACTACTGCATGAACGGCATCACCCGTGCGAAGACCATCGACCTGTGCCGCGCGAACGGCATCCCGGTCCGGGAAAAGAACTTCTCCCTCTACGAGGCGATCAGCGCCGACGAGGCCTTCCTGACCGGCACCTTCGGCGCCCAGACCCCGGTCGCCAGCATCGACGGCACCCCCGTCGGCGACGGCACCCGCCCCGTCACCGCCCGCCTGCGCGGCCTCTACAAGGACCTCGTCGCGGCCTATGTCGCCGAACGCCGGGTGCGCTGAGGGCTTGCCCGTATCTCAATTGAGATATACCCTACGCCGAAGAACGGGAGACCCGCGATGCCCGCCCAGACCTCCATGCTGCATGTCCGTGTCGACGATCAGGTCAAGGCCCGCGCCGCCGAGGCCCTGTCCGCCGTCGGCCTCAGCCTGTCCGATGCCGTCCGCATCCTGTTGACCCGCGTCGCGGCGGAAGGCGGGCTTCCCGCCGGTCTGACCGCCGATCCCGAGGCCTATGACGCGTGGTTTCGCGCCAAGGTGCAAGCCGCCCTTGCCGATACGCGCCCCGACAAAGGCCATGACGCGGTGATGTCGGACCTGCGGTCCCGGCTCGCGACGGAACCGGGTGCCTGACCTCGTCTGGACCGCGCCCGCGGACTACATTGCCGCGGTGAACCCGGCCGCTGCCATCGCGCTGGTGGACGAGATCGACCGGAAACTCGCCCGTCTCAGGGACCATCCGCAAAGCGGGCGCCCCGGTCGGGTGCCCGGCACCCGCGAACTGATCGTGCGGCCCAGCTATCTGGTCGCCTACAGCGACGGGACCGACCCGATACGCGTCCTGCGCGTCCTGCACAGCGCCCGGATGTGGCCCTGACCGGGGGGCCCGACGCCCCCCGGTCCGGCACCGTCCGTCTCAGACCTCGCCCCAGATCTCCTCGGCGCAGCGCACGACCAGCTCCAGCTTGCGGCGCTGGTCGTCCTCGGTCACCGCGTTGCCGGCCTCGGTCGAGGCGAAGCCGCATTGCGGGGCGATGCCCAACTGGTTGATATCGCAGTACTTCGAGGCCTCCTCGAACTTCGACTTCAGCCAGTCCATGTCTTCGAGGTCGCCGGTCTTGGTGGTGATGAAGCCCGGCAACACGCGC
>JAUHZL010000470.1 GCA_030425945.1 Alphaproteobacteria bacterium
TTCGTGACGGTGTAGGGCAGGTTCTTCTTGTCCTTCTCCAGCGCCGGGTCGTCGAACCGACGCCCGATCAGGCGCTTGACGGCGAAGATCGTGTTTTCCGGGTTGGTCACGGCCTGCCGCTTGGCGGGCTGGCCCACCAGCCGCTCGTCATCCGTGTAGGCGACGATCGAGGGGGTGGTGCGTGCGCCTTCCGAGTTCTCGATGACGCGGGGCTGCGAGCCGTCCATGATGGCGACGCAGGAGTTGGTGGTGCCGAGGTCGATACCGATGACTTTGGCCATGTTCTCTCATGTCCTCTTGTTTGGCGATGTGTTGGAGGCGCGATCCGCGTTCGGCCCCGCGCTTCCGATCCCATGGCCCCGCCCGTGGGCGTGACCGGCTTCCGAGCGTATATAGGAGGGGGTCCGGGGGGCTGCAAGCTGCGCCGCGGGTGCGGATTGCTCAGTGTTGCAAGGGTTTGGCAAGGAAGAAACCGGGATGGACGAGATTGATCTGGCCGGTGCGCGGGTCTGGCCCGGCCTGCTGGACCGGGACGCACAGGCCCGGCTCGTCGAGGAAGTCCGCGCCGTGGTCCGTGCGGCACCGCTGGTGCGCCCGGTCACGCCGTCCGGCAAGCCGATGTCCGTGCGGCTGAGCGCGGCCGGACGTTTCGGCTGGACGACCGGTCCCCGCGGCTATGCCTATGCCGAGATGCAGGCCGACGGCCGCCCCTGGCCGCCGATCCCGCCCACCGCGCGTGCGCTGTGGGACCGGCTTCTGCCGGAGGCGCGGGCACCGGAAAGCTGCCTCGTCAATTTCTACGCCAGCGATGCCCGGATGGGACTGCACCAGGATCGGGACGAAGCCGATTTCGGCCAGCCGGTCCTGTCGATCTCGCTGGGCGATGACGGGCTCTTCCGGATCGGGGGCACCACGCGCAAGGGGCCGACACGCTCGGTCTGGCTGCGGTCGGGGGATGTCCTTGCGCTGACGGGGCCGTCGCGGATGGCCTTTCACGGGGTGGACCGGATCAGGCCGGGCAGTTCCACCCTGCTCGGTGCGCCAGGTCGGCTGAACCTGACGCTCCGGGTGGTTACCTGAACCTCAGCGGGCCAGCGTGCAGCATCCTGCCAGAAGCGCAGGGCCGTCGGTCCCGCCGTCGATGACGAGGTCCACCGACATCCCGTAGACCCGGTCGGACATGCCGTCGGAACAGAGTTCGCGGCGGATCACGGCACGCAGGCTTCGGTCCGGACCTTGCAGGCCCAGCGCAAAGCGGCCGGGGACGGAGCTCTCCGTGCTCCAGGCGACGGCAAGCGGGACTTCCGGGTCGTCGGGCGTGGCGTAACGTGCCGCGTCGCCCTCGCGCGCCAGGCTCCAGAATGGCTCGGTTCCGAAACAGGTCAGCCGGTCGGGCACCGGCGGCTGATCCGGTTGCCGCGCGAGATAGCGCAGCGAGACCCAGCCCGAGCCCTCGTCCACGTTGACGCGACCCCAGCCGGTGCCGGACAGCGCGACGACCTCGATCCCGGTGGCGCCGGGGGCGAGGGCTCCGATCCGGGCGCTGCCGGCGTTGGGTCCGCTGCGGACGTTCAGCACGTCGTCAGATGCAACACCGATCACGTCGTGAAGGGCGGGCATCTCCTGCGCGGCGGCGCTGCAAGACAGCAGTGCCAGTACCAGCGCGGCACGGATCACAGCTTCGCGCTCCAGCTCAGCGAGGCCCGCTTGCGGGTGTAGAATTCGCCCATCAGGCCCAGCATCAGGCAGCCCAGCGCGATGTAGAAGGCATAGGCCGCATCGCTGTTGCGCGGAAAATAGTTCGCGAAGGTGTAGCCGCGCGCCTGGTCGATCGTGTGGAACAGCGGGTTCCAGTCGAACAGCACCAGCATGGAC
>JAUHZL010000084.1 GCA_030425945.1 Alphaproteobacteria bacterium
GTCGGGCCGCCTGTTCGGCAACATCGTCAAGAACCCTGTGCTGGTGGCGCTGCCGATGTTCATCTTCATGGGCCTGATGCTGGACCAGTCCGGCGTGGCGCAGCGGATGATGAACTCGATGCAGAAGCTCTTCGGCGGGCTGAAGGGCGGCCTGTCGCTGACCGTTCTGCTGATCGGGATCATCCTCGCGGCCTCGACCGGCGTGATCGGGGCCTCGGTGACGCTGCTGGGCCTGATGGCGCTGCCGCAGATGATGCAGCAGAACTACTCGAAGCCCATTGCCACGGGCACCATCGCCTCGGCCGGGACGCTGGGTATCCTGATCCCGCCGTCGATCATGCTTGTGATCATGTCGGACCAGCTGGCGATCTCGCTGGGCGACCTGTTCATGGGCGCCCTGTTCCCCGGCCTGATCCTCGGCGCGCTCTACATCGTGTTCATCGTGATCTACGGCCTCGTGAACCCCAAGGCGATGCCGGCCCCGGAAAAGACCGAGGAGGTCGGCTGGGACGTGGTCAAGGACGTGCTGCTCGCCGTCGTGCCGCCGATGTTCCTGATCCTGCTCGTGCTGGGCTCGATCTTCGCGGGCTTCGCCACGCCGACCGAGGCCTCCGGTCTCGGCGCGCTCGGGGCGACGATCCTCGCGGCGCTGAACGGCAAGCTCAGCTACAAGGTGCTGAAGGAGGTCAGCCGCTCGACGCTGAACACCGCGGGCTACATCGTCGGCATCTTCCTCGCGGCCAACTTCTTCGCCTACGTGCTGCGGCGCTACGGCGGGGACGAGATCATCGAGCACCTCGTCGGCAATGCCTTCTCGGACCCGTACATGACCGTGATGTTCATCCTGTTCATCGTGTTCCTGCTCGGCTTCCTGCTCGACTGGATCGAGATCACCATCATCATCATGCCGCTGATGCTGCCGATCATTCATGGCCTCGAGCTGGCCGTGCCCGGCTTCGACACGGTGCGCGACCCCTCCGTGGTGTGGTTCGCGATCCTCGTCGCGGTGACGCTGCAGACATCGTTCCTGACACCACCGGTCGGCTTCGCGCTCTTCTACCTGAAGGGGGTCTGTCCGCCCGGCGTCACGCTCGGACACATCTACCAGGGCATCATCCCGTTCGTGATGCTGCAGTTGCTGGGACTGGCGATCGTCTTCATGTTCCCGGCGCTTGCGACATGGCTGCCAGCGGTGGCCTACGGAAACTAGACCGGCGAGGGGGCCTTCGGGCCCCCTCCTGCTGTCCGGGGGTCAGAGCGCGACGCGCGCGCGCCGCTCCGCGCTGCGATAGACGGCGGCCTCGATGTCGAGGACGGCGAGATACTCCCGCGCGGTGTTCTCCAGCGGTGTGCCGTCCGTGATGTGGTTGAGGACATGCGCCTGCAACGCATGGACGCAATCCCCGGCGAACCCGGGCCACCTGCGGGGCGGCAGGAGCAGGCTGCCGTCGACCGCCCCGGCCCGCCGGATCGTCAGGGCGCCGTCCCCGGCCAGCGCGATGCTGCCCCCGGTGCCCTCGGCAAGGGCCTCGCCGAAGGTCAGGCGCGGCGTGTCGGTGCCGTGGTCCAGCAGCCGGTTGCCGTCGAAGAGGGCCCGCCGCCCGTCGGCGTAGTCGAACAGCAGGTAACCCGCATCCTCGCCCGCGATCGCCGGGTTCAGGCGGCGCAGGTCGGCATAGAGCCCGTCCGCCGGTCCGAGAAGAAACCGGAAGGTGTCGATCCAGTGGACGGCGGTCTCGTGGATCAGGAACCGCTCCATCGTCTGGAAATAGGGCTGGCGGTCGAGGTAGGCGTCCGGACCCTGCCCATCGCCCGTCCGCATCCGGAAGGTCAGTTGCAGCACGTCGCCGATCCGCCCGGCATCGAGCGCCTGTCTCAGGGTGCGGTACCACGGCTGAAAGCGGAAGTTCTCGTGGATGATCAGGGTCGCCCCCGCCGCCTCGGCCATCTCCGTGGCGCGCGCGGCCTCGTCCCGGTCGCGGCAGAAGGGCTTCTGGCAGATGATCCAGCGCAGGCCCGCGTCGAGCGCGGTGCGGATCGCCTCGAGATGCCCGTCGGGCGGGATCACGATGTCGAGCAGGTCCGGCGCCGCCCCGTCGATCAGCGCGGGCAGACTCTCGTAGCCCGGGGCCGGGCCGCCGCGTGCGCGGGCCGGGTCGCGGTCGGCGATGCCGACAAGCTGCGCGTTGCCCAGCCGGGTCCAGGCATCGTGGTGAAACCGGGCGAAATACCCCGCCCCCAGGACCCCGACCCGGATCACCCGAGGATCTCCGCCACGGCCGCCGCGGCCTCGTCCGTCGTCGCCGTGCCGCCCATGTCCGCGGTGCGGACCCGGCCCTCGGCGATCACGCGCTCGACGGCCTGCCGCAGGCGCGCCCCGTCCGCGCGCAGGGGGGAATGGCCGTGCGTCTCGCCAAGCCAGTCGAGCATCATCGCCGCCGACAGGATCATGGCGAAGGGGTTGGCGATGCCTTGGCCGGCAATGTCCGGCGCGGTGCCGTGGCAGGGCTGGAACACCGCGTGATCGTCCCCGATGTCGGCCGAGGGCGCGAAGCCGAGACCGCCCATCAGCCCCGCCCCGAGATCGGACAGGATGTCGCCGAACATGTTCTCGGTCACCATCACGTCGAAACGCCCGGGCTGCGTCACCATCCAGAGCGCGGTGGCATCGACGTAGGCATGGGTCGCCTCGATGTCGGGATAGTCGCGGGCGACCCCGTCGAAGACCGAACGAAAGAAGGCGAAGGCCGGAAACACGTTCGCCTTGTCGACGCAGGTCACCCGGCCCGGCCCGCGGCCGTCCGCCTTGCGCTGACGGGCGAGGTCGAAGGCGAAGCGGCTGACCTTCTCCGTCACGGCGCGCGTGATCTTCAGGGTTTCGCGCGCCTCGTCGGCCTCCACCTCGCCCATCGAGGCAAAGAGCCCCTCCGTGCTTTCGCGGATCAGGACGAAGTCGAGATCCTCCGCCGCGGCCAGCGGGGTCGGCAGGCCGGGTGTGACCCGGACCGGGCGCACCCCGGCATAGAGACCGAGGATCTTGCGCAGGTCGATCTGGGGCGTGATCTCGGTGCCATCCGGATAGCGGATATCGGGCAGGCCCATCGCCGCGAGGAGGATCGCGTCGGCCCGCCGCGCGGTCTCGACTGCGGCTGTCGGCAGCGCCTCGCCGGTCTCCGCGTAGCACTGCGCACCGCCGGGCAGCATGTCGAAGGACATCCGCCACGTCTGCGATTGCCGGGCCAGTCCGTCCAGCAGGCGCAGCGTCGGCGCCATGATCTCGCGACCGATGCCGTCGCCCTCGAACACGGCAATACGAAAGTCTGTCATGTGGCCTCCCTTCGGTGCAGACTACCGAAAGGCACTGGTCCGGCAAGCCTTTGCCGCGCCGGGATGAACCCACGGAACGCGACGGAACGGGGAGGCGCACGGGATGGCAGAATGGGACGTCTTCGCGGTCCGCTACGCCGAGCGCAACAGCCGCACGCGCGCGGACAGTTTCCTGTTCGACGCGGACCACGCCACCCCGCACGCCATGGACTATTTCCTCTGGGTCCTGCGCCGCAACGGCCGGGTGATCCTCGTCGATACGGGCTACGACGCCGCCGAGGCGCGGCAGCGCGGCCGCCCGATCCTGCAGGACCCGCGCGCGGCGATCCGGCCGCTCGGCCTCGATCCCGCAACCATCGACACGGTGATCGTCACGCATCTGCACTATGACCATGCGGGCGGGCTGGCGCTGTTCCCGGGCGCGACCCTGCATCTTCAGGCGTCCGAGATGGCCTATGCCACCGGACCCTGCATGTGCCACGACGTGCTGCGGATGCCCTTCACGGGCGAGCATGTCTGCGAGGCGGTGCGGCGGCTCCACGGCGGACGGATGGTGTTCCACGACGGCGATGGCGAAGTGGCCGAGGGCGTCACCGTTCACCGCATCGGCGGTCACTCGCGCGGGTTGCAGGCGGTCCGGGTGCGGACGGCGGCGGGCTGGCTGTGCCTCGCCTCCGACGCGGCGCATTACTACGAGAACTGGGTCTCGCGGAAGCTGTTCCCGATCGTGGTCGATGCCGAGGACATGCTGCGCGGCTTCGACCGGCTGCGCGCGCTGGCCTCGGCGCCGTCGCTCATCGTACCGGGGCACGATCCGTTGGTCCGGTCGCTGTTCCCGGCGGACGGACCCGAGATCTGGCGCCTCGATCGCGGGCCGCTGCGGCCGGTGCCGGGGCTTTAGGCGGTCAGTCCCGGATCAGCGTCGCCAGGGCCGCGCGCAAGGTCGCCGGATCGGGCGTCCGGAAATGCGCGCAGGTGTCCCCTTCGCCGACCTTGACCGAAAGCCCGTTCGCCGCGTTCACCAGCGCAAAGGCCTCCTCGTCCGAGGTGTCGTCCCCGGCATAGAGCGGCCGGCGTCCGGCGAAGGGCGCGTCCTGCATCAGCCGCTCGACGGCGCTGCCCTTCGACACGCCTTCGGGCCGGATCTCCAGCGCCATCTTGGCGTAGTGGATCTCGAACCCCGGCAGGTCGTGGATCGCCGCTTCGAGAAAGCGGTAGGCCGAGCCGCGCAGTTCGGGCTTGCGCCGGAAGTGCAGCACGACGCCGGTCGGCTTGGCCTCGACGGCATAGGCCGGGTCGGTCAGCCCGTAGCCCTGCACCATGCCGATCACCGCGGCGACGTGCCGGGCATCCGGCGGCGCGTAGCCGCGCACCTCGCACGCGCCGGCCACCTCGGCCCCGTGGCAGCCCATCAGGGTGCCCTTGAAGTCGGGGAGAATGTCCTGCAGCACGGCCAGCGCGCGGCCGGAGATCACCGCCGTCGCGCCGCCCGTCCGCGCGACGAGCGCGTCCAGCAGCCCCGGCAGGTCGTCGGGGACCTGAACCTGGTCGGGCGTTTCCGCGATGTCCGCGAGCACGCCGTCGAAGTCGAGCAGCAGGGCCGCCTTGTCGAGATCGATCTCCGGCAGGTGGGACTCGGTCACGTCGCCCTGCGATGTGGCAAATCCGATCATCTCGTAGAACATCAGGCAGTCTCCTCGGATGGGCGGCAGCCGCCAGCCGACGGAGCGGCGGCCGCGTCTTGCAGATTGGGGATGCCTTCACCCTAACGCATCCGGGGTCCGAGTCCCACCCGGTGCGTCGCTTTCAGGACAGTCTGGTCGCTTTTCGTCCGTTCTTGCCGCGTCCTGCCTGCTTTCGCGGCACCGGGTTACCCCGTTTCCGGGGCCTGTAGCCGGGCGCGCAGGTCGGTCTTCAGGACCTTGCCGTAATTGTTCTTCGGCAGGTCCGGCACCGCGACATAGGCCTTGGGTCGCTTGAACCGCGCGATCTCGGCCCGGCAGAGGGCGTCGAGCGCCGCCTCGTCCAGCGCCGTGCCGGGGCGGGTCACGACGAAGGCGACCACTTCCTCGCCCCAGTCGGGGTGCGGGCGGCCCACCACCAAGACCTCTGCCACGTCCGGGTGGGTCAGCAACACCTCCTCGACCTCGCGCGGGTAGATGTTCGAGCCGCCCGAGATGATGACATCCTTCGAGCGGTCGACCAGCGTCAGGTAGCCATCCGTCGACAGCCGCCCGACATCGCCGGTCATCAGCCAGCCGTCGCGCAGGGTTTTGGCGGTCGCCTCCGGGTTCTCCCAGTAGCCGGGCATGACCGGCAGGCCGCGCACGGCGATCTCGCCCGGCGTGTCCGGCGGCACGGGGCGCAGGGCCGGATCCACCACCGCCACCTCGACCACGGACTGCGCCCGTCCGACCGAGCCGAGGCGGTCGCGCCAGTCCGGATGCGTGCGGTCCGCGACCTCGTCGCGCGACAGGGCGGTGATCGCCATCGGGCATTCGCCCTGCCCGTAGATCTGCACGAAGCGGGGACCGAACCAGTCCACCGCCTCGGTGATGTCGGCGAGGTACATCGGCCCGCCGCCATAGACGACGGTGCGGATGCCGTCCCCCCGCCGTCCGCTGGCGGTCGCGGCATCGGTCAGCCGCCGCAGCATCGTCGGCGCGAGGAACATCGACACCGGCCCGCAGGCCTCGGCAAGGTCCAGCACCTCGGCCGGATCGAAGCCGCCCGACACGGGAACCACATGCCGCGCGCCCATCCGGACGTGGATCGGGGCGTAGATGCCGGCGCCGTGCGTCATCGGCGCGGCGTAGAGCGCGGCGTCCCCGGCCGAGACCGTGTCCACGTCCACCGGGTAGGCCAGCGAGGTCGCCATCAGCATGCCGTGGGTGATCCGCACGCCTTTCGGCCGCCCGGTCGTCCCGGAAGTGTAGAAAAGCCACGCCAGATCCCCGCCGTCGCGGGGTTCCGGTGCCATCGGCGGTCCCTGCATCAGGGCGGCGAAAGCAGCCGAGCCCATGTCGATCTGCGGCACGGCGGACAAGGTCCCGAGGGTCACCCCGGCCTCGCCCGAGACGAAGACCAGCCGCGCGCCCGCGTTCTGAAGGATCCACGTGGCCTCCTTCGGGTGCAGCTTGGCATTGATCGGCACCGCGGCCGCCCCGGCGATCCAGATGCCGTAGAGCGCGATCAGGTAGTCGGGCCGGTTCGGCGTGAAGAGCGCAACCCGGTCGCCGGGCCGGATGCCCTGCGCGGCCAGCCGGGCGGCGAGGCCCGCGGCGCGATCCCGGAAGGCCGCGTAGTCGGCCACGCAGTCGCGGCCGTGAAACAGGGCCGGGCGGTCGCCGCCGGTTGCGGCCGTCCGGATCAGCCATTCGGCCATGTTCATCCCGTGCGCGCTCCTCGTTCGCCCCTGTGTCGCTTACTCGATGTTGCGGACCGCGATGCGCTGCCCGTCTGCCAGCCCGGCCGGCGGATAGAGCACCACGGTGTCCCCGGAAGAAAGGCCGTCCTGCACCTCTGTCCAGACCCCGTCGCTGCGGCCGATCTCGACCCTGCGCTTTTCCGCGCGCCCGTCCACCATCCGGAACGCGGCCCAGCCGCCGCTTTCGCGGAAAAGGGCCGCTGCGGGCACACGCGTCGCGGACCCGTTTTCGTAGACCACGATCCGCGCCTCGACGCGGAACCCGTGTCCGAGGCCCGTGCGCGCCTCGCGCGGACCGTCGAAGGCGATGACGGCGGTCACGCGCTGCTCTTCCACGCCAAGGGCCGAGACCTTGGTGAAGCCGAACGGATCGATCCGGTCCACGTGGCCCGACAGGTCCTGCGGCCCGCCCCAGTTGGTGATGATGACGCGCGCGCCGGGCCGCACCTGCACGGCATCCGTCGAGAGCAGGTCGACGACGACTTCGAGGTCGCCCTCGGTATCGCCGATCTCGAGGATCGGTGCCCCGGCGGGCAAGGTCGTCTCGGACTGCTGCACGACGCGCAGGACGCGGCCCGAGGCCGGGGCGGTGACCGGAATGGCCGGGTCCGCGCCGAGGCCGATGGCACTGGCGAGGCCCTGGTCCTCGAATCCGATCAACTGGGCGCGCGCGTTCTGCACTTCGGCCTCCCGCATGGCGATGGCGGCATGGGCGGTGTCGAGGGTCGCGTTGGCCGCCCGCTCGGCGCTGACGGCCCGGTCGAGCGCGGCCTGCGCCACGGTCCCGGTCTCGAACAGACGGCGGGTCCGGGTCAGGTCGGTCTCGGCCAGGTCGGCGTCGATCCGGGCCTTCTCGAGGTCGGCCTCGGCCACCTGCAGGGCGGCCTCGGCGGCGGCGACGGCGGCCTTGGCCTGTTCCCGGGTCCGCACGTCCAGCGCGGCGGGATTGGTCGGCAGCATGCGCGCCACCACGGTCTCGCCCGCGACCACGGGGGTTCCCGGCTCGACCTCGACGCGCAGCAGCCGCCCCGCGATCGGGGTCGAGACGACATAGGCGTCGCGGACGCGGGTCCGGGCGTCCTCGTCGATGGTGACGATCAGCGGACCGGTGCCGACCTCTCCGGGATCGACCAGCAAGGGGCGCGGCCAGAAGGCGGCGACGAGGGCAGCCCCCAGCAGCAGCGCCGCGAGGACGGTCAGAAGGGGGCGCGAGGCGCGACGGGCCATGAGACTACTCCCGTGTCTTGAGCGCGGATACGAGGTCGAGCCGCGCGAGATCGATCCGGACAAGAACGCCCGAAACGAGCGCGGGCATCACCACCGCCAGCGCCGCGAAGCCGAGGCTGGCGGGCGAGGGGGTGGCGGGGATCTGGTAGATGTCGGTCGAGAACCCGGCGGCGATCGCACTGGCCAGCAGCGCGCCGCCGAGCGCCCCCAGCGGCAGCGCCACCAGAACCACCAGCACGAGTTCGCCCAGCAGCACGAAGGCGGTTTCGCCCCCGGTGAAGCCGAGCACGCGCAGCGACGCCAGGTCCCGGGACCGTTCGGACAGCGCGATCCGGGCCGTGCTGTAGACGATCCCGAAGGCGATCACGGCGGCGAGGATCATCATCGAGTACCGCGTCGCCCCCGCGCCGCTGTCCAGCATCGTCTGGAACGCGGCGCGGGCCTCGGCCTTGACCGAGACACCGGCGACGCCCGGGCGGTCCTTCAGCGCCGCCTGCACGCTCTCCGCCGACAGCGGATCGACCCGCAGAAGCGCGCCGTTCACCTGGCCCGGCGTGCCGAGCGCGCGGTTGAGCGCCCCGATCTCCATGAACGCGGGCGCGCCCATCAGGGTGTCCGCAACCCCGGCGACCGGCACGCGCAGGGTCCGGCGGTCGCCGTCGAGCAGCGTCAGCGTCACCGTGTCCCCGGGGGCGGCGGTCAGGATGCGGGCGAGGGGGCGGGACAACAGGATGCCGCCCTCCGGCGGGTCGAGCGTTTCCATCCCCGTCCCGACGGCACGGTTCAAAACGGCGCCCTGCTCGAGCCCGGTGACCGCACCGCGATAGCTTGCGCGCCCGACCTCGAACCGGACCGGGGCGGACCGCTGCGGCTCGACCGCCAGCACGCCGGGCAGGTGGGCAAGCTCGTAGAGCGCCTGCCCCGACACCGGCCGGGTAAAGCTGACCGCCATGTCGGACCGGTCGATGACCTCGAAATTCAGGACCACGGCACGGGTGAACCCGTCCATCACGGTCAGCATCCCCCCGGCCAGCGCCATGCCCGCCGCGATCCCCGCGACCGAGGCGGCCATCCGCCCCGGCTGGCGCAGCACCCGGCGCAGGACCATGCGGGCGGGCTGGTCCAGCCACGCCATCAGCCGCGCGGCCCGGCCCGCCAGCCCGGAATAGTCCGCCGGGGCGGGAGGACGCATCGCCACGGCGG
>JAUHZL010000085.1 GCA_030425945.1 Alphaproteobacteria bacterium
CTGGCAGGCAGGAAGGACCACAGCGCGAACATCCAGATCAGCGGTTGCGGCGACAGGAACCGGTCGGGATCGAACATGCCGGTGCCGAACCGCGCCAGACCCGGCACGATGAATGGCAGCAGAAGCCCTAACGACAGGTTAATCTTCGCGTCCCGCTCCAGCCGGGCGATCACGTCCCCGCCGGCGGTGGGATCGAAGAGCGGCAGGTTCACCCAGACATTGAAGGGCCCCGCCGAGCCGGGCCAGTCGGTCGCGCGCATCACCAGCACGAAGACGACGATCATCACCAGCGAGATGACATAGCTGATCCCGGCCGCGGCCCGGACCGTCTCGATCTCGGCCGGGTTCAGCGAGCCCTCGACGCTGCCGAGCAGCAGGCGCCACGGGCTGAGCGGGAAATCGATGACCTCGCCCACGAGGCGCCCGAGTGCGGTGACGAAATGGGTCAGGGCGGTCGGCTCCTGCGCGCCCCGGAACACCACGGTCAGCAGGAAGACCGTGGCGAAGAGCGCGACGAACCGCAGACGGTTGAAGGGGGGCGCATAGCGGAACTCGATCAGGCCCGGATAGCTGGAGGCATACTCGAACATCGTGAACGCCGCGGCGAACAGGGCTACCAGCGTCACGATCTGCGTGGTGTCCTGGCTCATCCCGGGCAAGAGCAGCGCTGGTGTCGCGATCAGCAGGATCACGAACAACGCGCGCACGACGGCTCCGACAATCTGCCCGATCACTGCCTGACCTCATCAATCCGGTCGCGCACGGTGCTTTGCCGCGCTGCTGTTTCAACCTGATTGTGTCCTAAGTTGGACACCTGCCTCTTTTTTGCCATGATCCTGCCCCCATCGACCGTTTCCGGCAACCTGACCTACAGCACTGCTCCCGTAATCCGGCGATTTGGCGGGAGGACTGGTGCGCGAATGCATCAAATCCGGGGCAAGAAAAGGGCCACCCCGAAGGATGGCCCATATCTTGTGGGGTCTGGTCCCACAGCCTCGATCGTGACACGGGGCCGAGACTAGGCCTCGGACCTTGCGGGCAGGTTAACCGCGCCTCAGACCCAGGGCCGCGCCTGCTGCGCGGTCACCTCGAACGAGTCGATGGCGGCGGCCTTCTCCAGCGTCAGGCCGATGTCGTCCAGGCCGTTCAGGAGGCAGTGCTTCTTGAACGAGTCGAGCTCGAAGGCAAAGGTCTGGCCGTCCGACGCGGTTACGGTCTGGCTTTCGAGGTCGACGGTGATCCGGGCGTTGGCGCCCTTCTCGGCGTCGGACATCAGGATATCGACCTGCTCCTGCGGCAGGGTGATCGGCAGGATGCCGTTCTTGAAGCAGTTGTTGTAGAAGATGTCGGCGAAGCTGGTGGAGATCACGCAACGGATGCCGAAGTCGAGCAGCGCCCAGGGCGCATGTTCGCGCGACGAGCCGCAGCCGAAGTTGTCGCCGGCCACGAGGATCTGCGCCTCGCGGTACTGCGGCTTGTTCAGCACGAAATCCGGGATCTCGTTGCCGTCCTGATCGTAGCGCATCTCGTCGAACAGGTTCACGCCGAGGCCCGACCGCTTGATCGTCTTCAGGAACTGCTTCGGGATGATCATGTCGGTGTCGATATTGACCAGCGGCATGGGCGCGGCGATGCCGGTGAGGGTGGTGAACTTGTCCATGGGCCGTCTCCTTCGAGGTCGCGCCGATTAAGCACGGGTTCCCGGGCGGTGCAAGCTTGGCCTCGCCATTCCCGCCCGGCGGGATTATCCGTCCGGAATGATCGGCTTTCTTCGCGGCAATGCCCGGTGGCTCGGGACCGGGCTGCTGCTCGCCTTTGCCTCCGCCTTCGGGCAGACATGGTTCATCTCGCTCTTCGCGGGCGAGATCAAGCTGGCCTACGGCCTGAGCGACGGGCAGTGGGGCGCGATCTATACCGTGGCAACGCTCGCGTCGGCGACGCTGCTGCTCTGGCGCGGTTCGCTGGCCGACACCGTTCCGCTGTCGCGGCTCGCCCCGGCCGTGGCGCTGCTGTTTGCCCTGGCGACCGCCCTGATGGCGTTCGGGCAGGGCGTCGCGGTCCTGGTCTGCGCGGTGTTCCTGCTGCGCTTCACCGGGCAGGGGATGTTCAGCCATATCGCCGTCACCGCGATGGGGCGCTGGTTCGTGGCCGCGCGCGGGCGCGCGGTGTCCATCATGGGGCTGGGTTACCCGCTGGCCGAGGCGCTGCTGCCCCTGCCGACGGTCCTTCTGATCGGATGGCTCGGCTGGCGCGGCGGCTGGATGGTGGCAGGGGCGATCCTGTTGCTGGTCGTGGCACCCGCGCTGATGGCGCTTCTGGCGCAGGACCGCACGCCGCAGGGCAGCGCCGGGCATGTCGGCGCGCCCGGACTGGGGGCCGTCCACTGGCGGCGGACCGATGTCCTGCGCCACTGGCTGTTCCCGGCGCTGGTGCCGATGCTGCTGACGCCGGGGTTCATCGGAACCGTGATCTTCTTCCACCAGGTCCACGTCGCCGAGGTCAAGGGCTGGGCCCTTGCCGACATGGCGGCGGGCTACCCGATCTATGCCGCGGTCTCGATCCTGTCTGCGCTCGCGGCCGGCTGGGCCGCGGACCGCTTCGGTCCGGCGCGCCTGCTGCCGGTCCTGTTGGTTCCGATGGGGGTCTCGATGCTGCTCCTCGGCGGCGTGACCAGCGTCTGGGGCTGGGTGGCGCTGCTGGGTCTTCTGGCCGTGACGCAAGGCATCCAGAACGCGTTCTGGGGGGCGTTCCTGCCGTGGGTCTACGGCACCGACCATCTCGGATCGGTCCGGGCGCTGACGGTCGCGATCATGGTGGTCTCGACGGCGATCGGGCCCGGCCTGACCGGGCTCGCCATCGACCTGGGCGTCAGCTTCCCCGAGCAGGGAATCGCGCTGGGTCTGTGGTGTCTGATGCTGGCACCGGCCAGCCTGCTGATCCTGCGGCGGCTGAAGGCCGAGACGGATGGCCGTCTCGGCCCCGCGCTCACATGAGGTCGCGCACGTCGGTCAGGTGACCGGTCAGCGCAGCCGCGGCGGCCATCGCCGGGCTCATCAGGTGGGTGCGCCCGCCACGACCCTGCCGGCCCTCGAAGTTCCGGTTCGAGGTCGCGGCGCAGCGCTCGCCCGGCTGAAGCTGGTCGGGGTTCATCGCGAGGCACATCGAGCACCCGGCGAGGCGCCACTCGAAGCCCGCGTCGCGGAAGATGTCGGCGAGCCCTTCCTCCTCGGCCTGGGCACGGACGAGGCCCGAGCCCGGGACGACCATCGCGCGCTTCACGGCGACCTTCTTGCCCTTCACGATGGCCGCGGCGGCGCGCAGGTCCTCGATCCGGCCATTGGTGCACGAGCCGATGAACACGGTGTCGATGGCGATGTCGGTCAGTTTCTGACCCGGCTCCAGACCCATGTAGTCGAGCGAGCGCTGGGCCGCGCCGACCTTGCCGCCCTTGAAGCTGTCCGGCGCGGGCACGGTGGCGGTGATCGGCAGCACGTCCTCGGGCGAGGTGCCCCAGGTCACGACCGGCGCGATGTCCTCGCCACGGATCGTCACGACCTTGTCCCAGTGCGCGTCGTCATCCGAGAACAGCGTCTTCCACCATGCCAGCGCGGCTTCCCACTGGGCGCCCTTCGGCGCATGGGGGCGGCCCTGCACGTAGGCGAAGGTCTTCTCGTCCGGCGCGATCAGGCCGGCGCGCGCGCCGCCCTCGATCGCCATGTTGCAGACCGTCATCCGGCCTTCCATGGACAGGTCGCGGATCGCCTCGCCGCAATACTCGATCACGTAGCCGGTGCCGCCCGCGGTGCCGGTGGCACCGATGACCGACAGGGTGATGTCCTTGGCGGTCACACCGGGCGCGAGCTTGCCGGTGATCTCGACCTTCATGTTCTTCGATTTCTTCTGGATCAGCGTCTGGGTGGCCAGAACATGCTCGACCTCGGACGTGCCGATGCCGTGCGCCAGCGCCCCGAAGGCGCCGTGGGTCGCCGTGTGGCTGTCGCCGCAGACCACGGTCATGCCCGGCAGGGTCCAGCCCTGTTCGGGTCCGACGATATGGACGATGCCCTGGCGGACATCCGACACCGGGTAGTAGTGAATGCCGAAGTCACGGGCATTCTGGTCGAGCGCCGCGACCTGGATGCGGCTGTCCTCGGTCATGTTCTCGGGGTTCTCGCGGCCCTCGGTGGTCGGCACGTTGTGGTCCGGCACCGCGATGGTCTTGTCGGGCGCGCGGACGGTCCGGCCGGTCATGCGCAGGCCCTCGAAGGCTTGCGGGCTGGTCACCTCGTGCACCAGGTGGCGGTCGATGTAGAGCAGGCAGGTGCCGTCCTCGGCCTCGTGGACGACGTGGGCGTCGAAAATCTTGTCGTAGAGCGTCTTGCCGGACATGGGTCCTCTCCCGTCAGGGATGTGATGATAAGGGGGGATCGTCAGGGCGTACTGCGGGCGCGGCCCGGGTCATCGGCGGGCAAGCACGGACCGGCATCCGCCGTGAAAACGCCACGGCAGGCGGGCCCGGTCGCCGATGTTGAAATAGCGGATCATGCGCGCGGGCTTAGCGCGGCGGGGCGCGCCGATCAAGGCTCGGCGGTGTCCCGGGTGATCCGGCGGGGTCCGCGTCGCGTATGCCCTTCAGGAAACCACCGGGGACAGCATGATCCGGATCACTCACACCGCGCTGATCGTCGTGATGTTCGTCACGTCGCTCGCCATTGCCGCACGGGCCGACATGTACAAGGGCTACGATACCCCGCGCTACGAGGTAGTCGATGCGTCGGGCGACTTCGAGTTGCGCCGCACGCTGCCGCACCTGGTGGCCGAGGTCAGTGTCGCGGGCGACCGGGAAGGGGCCATCGGGCGCGGCTTCCGGGTGCTGGCCGACTACATCTTCGGCGGCAACGCGACCGGCGAGAAGATCGCGATGACCTCGCCGGTGACCCAGCTTCCCGCCGCGACCGGCAAGGATGTCTGGACGGTGCGCTTCATGATGCCCGAGAGCTATGATCTCGATCGACTGCCCGCGCCGAAGACCGAGGCGGTCCGCTTCGTCGAGACCCGTCCCGAGACCCATCTGGTGATCCGGTTCTCGGGCCGCTGGCAGGACGGCAACCTGTCCGGGCACGAGGCCGACCTGCGCGCCGAGGCGGCCCGTCGCGGCTTGTCGATCACCGGCGGGCCGATCTACCACTTCTATGACGGGCCCTTCACGCTGCCGTGGAACCGCCGCAACGAAATCGCGGTGATCGTCGGCTGAGACGCTTGGAGGCCGCCCGGCCCCGTGCCAGTGTCATGGTGCGACGGGAGAGGGCATGGGCACCGATTTCACGGATCTGATCGCCGCGTTGGGCGAGCTTTGGGCGGCGGTGGAGCTTCAGCTCCGCAACCTCATGCTGCCTTCGCGGCTGAACCAGATCGCGATCCTCGGCGTCTGTCTCGCGGTGGCCCGGGCCGGGGGGCGTGCCCTCGCGGGGGTGTTGCGCAGCCGTGTCCGCGCGACCGAAGGGCTGAAGCCCTGGCAGTTGCGGGCCTTCCTGATCCTCGAGAAACGGCTGGTGCTTGCCAGTTTCGTGGTCCTGTCGTGGAGCGCGACGCTGATCGTCCGCAGCACCACGACCTTCCCGTCCCGCAGCTACCTGCTGGCCCTCGTGGCCACCGTGGCCACGGCGTGGCTGGTCGTCAGCCTCGTCACCCGGCTGGTCCGCAACCGCACGCTGCGCCGGATCGTGTCGTGGGGCCTGTGGGTCTTCGTGACGCTCTACTACCTCGGGCTGGTCGACCCGGTGGCGATCTTCCTAGACGGGCTGGCGATCGAGCTCGGGGGCTTTCGCCTGTCGGTGCTGGCGGTGCTGAAGGCGCTGGTGGTGACCGGGGTCCTGTTCACAGCCGCACGCCTGATCTCGCAGACCGCGGCGCGCCAGATCCGCGAGAACGAGGACATCTCGCCCTCAATGCAGGTGCTCGCGGTCAAGGCGCTGCAGGTGATCCTCTTCGGCGCGGCCGTCTTCATCGGGCTGAAGGCCGTGGGGTTCGACCTGACCGGCCTTGCCGTCCTGTCGGGGGCGATCGGTGTCGGCCTCGGGTTCGGCCTGCAGAAGGTGGTCTCGAACCTCGTGTCCGGGGTGATCATCCTGCTCGACAAGTCGATCAAGCCGGGGGACGTCATCTCGCTCGGCGAGACCTTCGGATGGATCAACGCTCTGGGCGCGCGCTACGTCTCGATCACCACCCGGGACGGGCGGGAATACCTGATTCCGAACGAGGACCTGATCACGGGTCAGGTGGTGAACTGGTCGCATTCGAACGACTTCGTGCGGCTCGATATCCACTTCGGCACGTCCTATGCCGACGATCCCCATCTTGTGCGCCGCATCGCCGTCGAGGCGGCGAAGACCGTGCCGCGCGTCCTGAACGACCGCGCGCCCGTGTGCCACATCACCGGCTTCGGCGACTCGAGCATCGACTACATCCTGCGGTTCTGGATCCGCGACCCGACGCAGGGCCTGACCAATATCCGTGGCAACGTCTTCCTCGCGCTCTGGGATGCCTTCCGCGAGAACGGCATCTCGATCCCCTTCCCGCAGCGCGAGGTGCGGTTGCTCGAACCCCAGAAAGGGTCCCATGTCGCACCTGATTGACCTTGATGCCACCGACCAGCTGGCCGCGCTGCGTGCCGGCTGGCTGACCGTGCCCGAACTGGCCGAGATGACGCTCGACCGGATCGACGGGCGCAATCCGGGTCTGAACGCGGTGATCTCGCTGCGGGACCGCGACGCGGTGATGGCCGAGGCGGTGCGGCTCCAGTCCGAGCCGCCGCGCGGGCCGTTGCACGGGCTGCCGATGGCGATCAAGGACCTGACCGAGACCGCCGGGGTGCGCACTACCTACGGCTTCCTCGGGACGAAGGACTTCGTCCCCGCCGAAGACAGCCCGATGGTCGCGCGCCTCAGGGCGGCGGGCGCGCTGGTGATCGGCAAGACCAACACGCCGGAGTTCGGCCTCGGCTCGCACAGCTACAACCGCGTCAGCGGGGTCACCCGCAACCCCTACGACCCCTCGCGCAGCGCGGGCGGGTCGTCGGGCGGGGCAAGCGCGGCGCTGGCGGCACGCATGGTCGCGCTGGCCGACGGGTCGGACATGATGGGCAGCCTGCGCAATCCTGCGGCGTGGAACAACGTCTACGGGTTCCGGCCCGGATACGGGCTGGTCCCGAACACGCCCATGGGCGACATGTTCCTGCATCCGCTCTCGACCGACGGGCCGATGGCGCGCTCGATCCGCGACCTGGAGCTTCTGCTCGGCGTTCAGGCGGCGCACGATGGACGGCACCCGGCCTCGGTCGGGCCGTATGCCCCCCACACCGGGCGCGTGCCCCCGCTCCGGATCGGCTGGCTGGGGGACTGGGGCGGCGCCTATCCGATGGAGGCGGAGATCAGCGCGCTCTGCGAGGCGGGTCTGGCCGTTCTCGGGGATCTCGGACACACCGTCGTGACCCTCGCCCCGCCGTTCCCTGCGGACCTGCTGTGGCAGTCCTGGACGACGCTGCGCAGCTGGGCCGTGGCCGAGAAGCTGCGCCCGATCTGGCAGTCAGGCGCGCAGGCCGCGCTGCTGAAACCCGAGGCGCAGTGGGAGATCGAGCGCGGACGCTCCCTGAACGCCGCCGAGGTCCACGCGGCGAGCGTCATTGCCTCGGACTGGTTCCGCCGCCGGGCCGAGTTGCCGGTGGACGTGATCGCCTTGCCCTCGGCACAGATGTTCCCGTTCCCGGCGGACTGGGATTGGCCGAAACAGGTCGCGGGCCGCGAAATGGACACCTACCACCGCTGGATGGAGGTCGTCGTCCCGGCCTCGCTGATCGGGCTTCCCGCACTTTCCGTTCCGGTCGGCTTCGGCGCGTCCGGGCTGCCGATGGGCCTGCAACTGATCGGGCGGCGCGGCGAGGATGCGCTTGTGCTGGCCATGGGCCGGGCCTATGAGGCCGCGACCGACTGGCCCGGGCGGCGTCCGCCCCCGGCACCATTTGGCCATGGCTGACGGCCCGGCATTGAGAAATGCCCCTCCCGATGCTAGGTTTGAGGAAGGCCCGGCGCCGGGGCCAGGGACGGCGCATCGCTCAGGAGGCCAGCTACTGTCTCAGATAGCACCTGCGGCCCGGGTTGCCGCTGCCAGCCAACCCCGGCACACCGACGCCAAGATCCCGTCCAGCGACGCGCTGAAGGATCTGATCCTAGCCTCGCTCGAAGGCGACAAGGCCGAGGACATCGTCACCATCGACCTGCGCGGAAAAAGCTCGATCGCCGATCACATGATCGTCTGTTCGGGCCGCTCGTCGCGTCAGGTCGCGGCGATCTCGGAAAAGCTCGTCGAGCGCGTGAAGGCCGAGACCGGACGGGTGTGCAAGATCGAAGGCAAGGATCAGGGCGACTGGGTTCTGATCGACGCGGGCGATGCCATCGTGCATGTATTCCGCCCGGAAGTGCGCGAGTTCTACCAGCTGGAAAAGATGTGGCTCGCCCCGCCCGCCCGGGCCTGAGTCGCGCGTCCGGCCGGTGAAGATCACGCTCTGCGTCGTCGGACGGCTGCGCGCCGGTCCGGAGAAGTCGCTGATCGACGACTACCTGACCCGTTTCGACCGGACCGGCCGGGCGCTGGGCCTCGGCCCGGCCCGGGTGGTCGAGGTCGAGGACCGCAAGGGAGGCGGCATGGCCGCCGAGGCGGCGCTGCTGGAGCGCGCTATTCCCGACGGCGCGGTTCGCGTGGCCCTCGATGAGCGCGGGCGCACCATGACCTCGCCGGACTTCGCCGACCATCTCGGACGCTGGCGGGATGCCGGGCGCGGCGAGGCCGCCTTCCTGATCGGCGGCGCGGACGGGCTTGATCCCGCGCTGCGGGACCGGGCCGATCTTGTCCTGAGCTTTGGCGCGATGGTCTGGCCGCACATGCTGGTGCGGGTGATGCTGGCCGAGCAACTCTACCGCGCCGCCGCGATTCTGGCGGGCACGCCGTACCACCGCGTCTGAGCGCCGCCGGTGCGGGGGGTTTTCCCGGCCCGCTGCGCTGACTAGACAGGGGCACCACACCGGAGACACCCGCCATGACCGCCCCGAAACCCGTTGTCCTGTGCATCCTCGATGGCTGGGG
>JAUHZL010000086.1 GCA_030425945.1 Alphaproteobacteria bacterium
GTTCTCGCTGGGTCTCGGCCTGCTGGCCCTTGGCCTGATCTACACGCTGCTGACCGCGGGCGAGCAGACCGACGCGACGAAGGCCGCGCTGACCACGCTGGTGCCGGGCCTCGTCGGCTACTATCTGCCGCGCTACTGGATCAACAAGCGGATCGGCTCGCGCCAGGCCGAGATCCAGAACGGCTTCCCGGACAGCCTCGACCTGATGCTGGTCTGCGTCGAGGCGGGCCAGGGCCTCGACCAGGCCATCATCCGCGTCGCGCAGGAAATCCGCTCGGGCTTCCCGGCGCTGGCCGAGGAATTCGAGATCGTCGCCTGGGAGATCAAGGCCGGCAAGGACAAGGCCACGGTGCTGAAGGACATGGGCGACCGCTGCGGCGTGGCCGACGTGGCCAGCTTCGTGACCGTCCTGATCCAGTCGCAGCAGTTCGGCACCTCGATCGCCGAGGCGCTGCGGGTCTATGCCAGCGAGATGCGCGACAAGCGCGTGATGCGGGCCGAGGAAAAGGCGAACGTGCTGCCGACGAAGCTGACCCTCGGGACCATGATGTTCACCGTGCCGCCGCTGATGATCATCCTGATCGGACCGTCGATCTACTCGATCTACGAAACGCTTTCGGGCGGGGGGATCAGCCCATGATCCGCCCGGGGCTTCTGGTCCTCGCGCTTCTCGCGGTGGCGGGCTGCCAGACGGCAGGCCGCCTCGCGCCGTTGGAGGACGGGCCCTATGCGCCCGGTCTTGCCCCGACCACCGGACCCTTCGCCGACGAGGCGGTCGATGGCCTGACCGTCGGGCACCGGCTGATGGCGTCGGGCGAGTACGAACTGGCGCTCGAGGCCTACAGCCGCGCCGCCGGCGAGACCGGCCTGACCGTGGACGTTCTGTCGGCGCTCGGCTCGGCCAACCTGCGCCTCGGGCGGCTGGGACAGGCCGAAACCCTGCTGCGCGACGCGGTCCAGGAAGACCCCGAGTTCGTTCCGGCCTGGAACAACCTGGGCGTCGTCCTGATGGAGAAGGGCGAAACCGGCGAGGCGATGCGCGTGTTCCGCACGGCCTTCGCGCTCGACGGGGCCGCCACGCCCTCGATCCGGGACAACCTGCGCTTGGCCCTCGCAAAAATGGAAAATCCTGCCTATACTGGTGGGGATAACCATAACTTCGACCTGGTGCGGCGCGGGGCAAGCGCCTACCTCCTTCTGGAGGCGCCTTGATCGGAACCGAGCAGCATAAGGACGCAGCTTCATGCGGACGGGTGTGATCGTGGCGGCGCTTGCGGCGCTCAGCGTTGCGGGCTGCCAGAAACCGGGCGGCGGCAACGGCGTGTCGCGGGCTTTCGACGGCGTCAACGTGATCGACGAGAGCAATCTCAACGACATCATGCTGACCGTGGCCGACCCGGCGGAGGCCGTTTCCTATTTCGAGCGGGCGACCGCGGAACAGCCGGACCGCATCGACCTGAAGCGCGGCCTCGGCATGAGCCTGATCCGCGCCGGGCAACCCGCGCGCGCCGTGCCGGTCTGGAAACAGGTCGTGGCCAGCCGCGAGGTCACCGACCAGGACCGCATCGACCTCGCCGACGCGCTGATCCGCTCGAACGACTGGGACGAGGCCGAGAAGGTGCTCGACACCATTCCGCCCACCGTCGAGACCTACGAGCGCTACCGGCTGGAAGCGATGGTCGCCGACAGCAACCGCGAATGGGACAAGGCCGACAGCTTCTACGAGATCGCCTCCGGCCTGACCAACCGCCCGGCCAGCGTGCTGAACAACTGGGGGTATTCCAAGCTGACGCGCGGCGACTTCCGGGGGGCCGAGCAACTGTTCGGGCAGGCGATCGGCTACGATCCGAACCTCTTCACCGCCAAGAACAACCTGATCCTCGCCCGCGGCGCGCAGCGCAACTACCAGCTTCCGCCGATCCAGACGACGCAGATCGAGCGCGCGCAACTGCTGCACACGCTGGCGCTGTCGGCGATCAAGCAGGGCGACATCACCACCGGCAAGTCGCTGCTGCGCGAGGCGATCGAGACCCATCCGCAGCATTTCGAGGCCGCGGTCCGCGCGCTGCGCACGCTGGAACAGAACGGAGCCTGACGTGACCGAGACGACGGCCACCACGGCACTCTGGTTCCTGCCCTTCGTGCTGCCGATCTGCGTCTACGTCTCGTGGACCGACATGAAGTTCATGAAGATCCCGAACAAGTCGGTGCTGCTGCTGGCCGCCGTCTTCGCGGTGGTCGGCCTGGTGGCGCTGCCGCTCGACGAATACCTGTGGCGCTACGCCCACCTGGGCGCGATCCTGCTGCTCGGCTTCGTGATGGCCAGCGCCGGGGTCGTCGGGGCCGGGGACGCCAAGTTCGCCGCCGCCATGGCGCTCTTCGTGGCCTACCCGGACCTGCTGCTGGTCATGACGCTGTTCGCGGCCGTCCTGCTGGGCGCCTTCGCGGCCCACCGGATCGCGCGGCGCATCCCCGCCGTCCGCGCCGCCACACCGGACTGGGCGTCCTGGACCGAGAAACGCGATTTCCCGATGGGGCTCGCGCTGGGCGGAACGCTCGTCTTCTACTTCCTTCTGCCGCTCCTGCCCTAGCGCCTCTGGCGTCTCGCACCGTCCTGCCCGCCCGGAGACCCCCATGAACGAAGCCGTCGCCAACCCGTTCTCCCCGCCCCGCCCCCGGACGCTGGCCGATCTCGGCCTGAACCCGACGATGATGCGGGACATCCTGCTCAAGACGATCTACCGCCGCTCGCTGCAACGGGTCTCGGAGATGGCCAGCGCGGTGGCGATGCCGGTGCCGCTGACACAGGAACTCGTGGACCAGCTCCGCGAGGACAAGATGATCGAGGCGATGGGCTCGCTGACCGCCAGCGGCACGGAGGAGATGCGCTACCAGTTGTCCGAACAGGGCAACATGCGCGCCCGCGATGCCCTGACCCAGTCCGAGTACTATGGCGCGATGCCGGTGCCGCTGGAGGCGTTCCGCCAGCAATCCGAACGCCAGTCGGTCAAGAATGTCCGGATCACGCCCGAGCGCCTGTCCGGCGCGATGGGGCACCTGATCCTGCCCCGGAACTTCCTGCGCGACCTCGGGCCCGCCATCGCCTCGGGCCGGTCGGTGCTGCTCTACGGCCCGCCCGGCAACGGGAAATCGTCGATCTCGAACGGCATCCGCGATGCGCTGGGGGACCACGTCTTCGTGCCCCGCGCGGTCGAGTACTCGGGCCAGATCATCACCGTCTATGACCCGATCGTCCATCAGCGCGTGGCCGTCGCCGAGCCCGATCCGGGCATGGTGTCCGCGCTGCGTCGGCCGCAGGGCTTTGACACCCGCTACGTGAAGTGCCGCCGCCCGGCCGTCATCACCGGGGGCGAGCTGGAACTGTCGATGCTGGACCTGACCTACAACCCGGTCAGCCGCACCTACCAGGCCCCGCTCCAGATGAAGGCGACCGGCGGCGTCTTCATCGTGGACGACCTCGGGCGGCAGGCCGAAAGCCCGCAGAAGCTGATCAACCGCTGGATCGTGCCGATGGAAGCCGGCTACGACATCCTCGCGCTGCAATCGGGCGAGAAATTCGTCGTGCCCTTCGACACGCTGGTGATCTTCTCGACCAACTTCCACCCGAACGAGCTGTTCGACGGCGCGGCCCTGCGGCGGGTCTTCTTCAAGATCAAGATCGACCGACCGACCAAGGACGAGTTCCTGCAGGTCTTCGCGCTGGTCGCCAAGGCGAAGGGCATGCCGCTGGACGAGGAGTCGCTGATCCACCTGCTGCGCACGCGCTATGCCGAGATCGACCACGTCTACGCGAACTACCACGCCCCGTTCCTGATCGACCAGATCCTCGCCATGAACGCCTACGAGAACGAGCCGCCGCACATGACGCCCGAACTGATCGACCGGGCCTGGGCGAACCTCTTCGTCGAGGATTCGGACTTCGGACACTGAGGCGCTTGCGCCGGGACCGGACCTTGCTAGGTCAGCGGGCATGACCCCGGACCTGCCCGCCCCCTTCGCCGACTGGTTCGCCGCGCGCGGCTGGTCGCTGCATCCGCACCAGGCCGAGATGCTGGCGCGTGGCAACGACGCGGCGCTGCTGCTGATCGCACCGACCGGCGGGGGCAAGACGCTGGCGGGGTTCCTGCCGACGCTCGTCGATCTGGCCGCCGATCCGCGCCCCGGGCTGCACACGCTCTATGTCTCGCCGCTCAAGGCGCTGGCCGCCGACATCAAGCGCAACCTGCGCACCCCGGTCGAGGAGATGGGACTGCCGATCCGGATCGAGGACCGCACCGGCGACACCACCCAGACCCAGCGCAAGCGGCAGCGGGCCGACCCGCCCCACATCCTTCTGACGACGCCCGAGAGCCTGGCGCTGATGCTGAGCTACGAGGATGCCGCGCGGACCTTCGCGGGGCTGAAGCGCGTCGTGGTGGACGAGATCCATGCCCTGGCCGAGAGCAAGCGCGGCGATCAGCTGATGCTGGCCCTGGCGCGGCTGTCGTCGCTGGTGCCGGGCCTGCGCCGGGTCGGGCTGTCGGCGACGGTCGAGGACCCCGGCGCGATTGCCCGGTTCCTGGCGAAGCACCCCGAGCCCTGCGCGATCCTGACCGCCGATCCCGGACCCGAGCCGGATATCGCCATGCTGCGCACCGACGAGGCCCCGCCCTGGGCCGGGGGCGGCGGGCGCTACGCCATCCCCGCGGTGCTGCGTGAGGTCGAGCGGCACAAGACCACGCTGATCTTTCACAACACGCGGGCGCAGGCCGAGCTGTTCTTTCACCATCTCTGGCTCGCCAATGACGCCGGGCTGCCGATCGGGATCCACCACGGCTCCCTGTCCCGCGAACAGCGCGAGCGCGTAGAAGCCGCGATGGTCGCGGGACAGCTCAGGGCCATCGTCTGCACCGGGTCGCTCGATCTCGGGATCGACTGGGGCGACGTGGACCTCGTGATCCAGGTCGGCGCGCCGAAGAACGTGAAGCGGCTGGTGCAGCGGATCGGCCGCGCGAACCACCGCTACAACGCGCCCTCGAAGGCGCTGCTGGTGCCTGCCAACCGGTTCGAGATCGTCGAATGCGTGGCCGCCCTAGACGCCGTGCGCGCGCAGGATCTCGACGGCGATCCGCGCGGACCGGGGCCGCGCGACGTGCTGTGCCAGCACATCCTCGCCACCGCCGCCGCCGGACCCTTCGACGCCGACGCGCTCTTTGCCGAGGTGACGTCCTCCGGCGCCTACGCCACGCTGGACCGGCCCCAGTTCGACGCCTGCCTCGAGTTCTGTGCCACCGGGGGCTACGCGCTGAAGGCCTATGACCGCTGGCAGCGCCTACTCCGCCGTCCCGACGGGCGCTGGCAGCTGCGCGACCCGCGCGCCGCCGCCGCGATCCGCATGAACATGGGCACGATCATCGATACCGAAACGCTGAAGGTGCGCCTTAAGGGGCGGATGGGCGGCACGCCGCTGGGCGAGGTCGAGGAATCCTTTGTCGCCACCCTGACCCCGGGTGACACCTTCCTGATCGGCGGCGAGGTCGTGCGCTACGAGGGCCTGCGCGAGATGGTGGTCGAGGTCACCCGCCGCCCCGACAAGCCGCCGAAGATCGCGACCTTCATGGGCACCAAGTTCGCGACGTCGACGCAGCTGAGCGCGCGCATCCTGCTGATGTTCCGGGACGACGACTGGCCCGCCCTGCCCGGCCACACCCGCGACTGGCTGCACCTGCAACGCCGGGTCTCGAAACTGCCCGAGGCGGATCGCCTGCTGATCGAGACCTTTCCGCATGACGGGCGGCATCACCTCTGCGCCTACGGCTTCGCGGGGCGGAACGCGCAACAGACACTGGGCCTGCTGCTGACCGGCCGGATGGAGGCCGCCGGGCTGGAGCCGCTGGGCTTCGTCGCGACGGATTACGCGACGCTGATCTGGGGGCTGCAACCGGTCCCCGATCCGGCGGCGCTGGTGGCCGGGGACGGGTTGCGCGACAGCTTCGAGACATGGCTGGCGGGCAACGCCGTGATGAAGCGCACGTTCCGCTCGGCCGCGATCATCGCCGGCCTGATCGAGCGCAACACGCGCGGCGGGCGCAAGTCGGGACGGCAGGCGACCTTCTCGTCGGATATCCTCTACGACACGCTGCTGAAGTACGATCCCGACCACGTCCTGATGCAGATCACCCGCGAGGAGGCCCTGCGCGGTCTCGTCGATTTCGGCCGGATCGAGGAGCTGCTGCGCCGCACCGCGGGCCGGGTCGATCACGTCCCCTGCACGCGCCTGACCCCGCTGGCGGCGCCGCTGTTCCTCGAGGCCGGGCGGGTGCCGGTCGCGGGGGCCGGACGCGAACGGATGCTGGCCGAGGCGGCCGAGGCGCTGCTTGCGGAAGCGGGGCTGAGCTGACGCGACCCTCACCGAAGGGAGGGCTTGCCAAGTGCCCTGCCTCTGGGCTTCGATGCGCCCATGGCGAGTATGACGATCTCACTGAATGGGGCCACGCTGGAGGCTCGGGCTTCCGGATCCCTGTTCTGGCCCTCCGAGTCGCTGCTCGTCGTGTCGGACATGCATCTTGGAAAGTCTGACCGGCTGGCCCGGCAGGGGCGCACCCTGCTGCCCCCTTACGAGAGCATCGAGACCCTGTCGCGCCTTGCCGACGACCTCGACGCGACCGAGGCGCGCAATGTCGTCTGCCTCGGGGACAGTTTCGACGACCTGCCCGCGCAGAGCTCGCTTCCCGCCGCGGCGCGCGACACGCTCGACCGGCTGATGGCCGGGCGGCGCTGGATCTGGATCGAGGGGAACCACGACCCGGGCCCGCTCGACCTCGGGGGGACGCATCTGGGCCAGTTGCGGCTCGGACCGCTTGTCTTTCGCCACATCGCCCAACAGGGCGCCCGCCCGGGCGAGGTGTCGGGCCACTACCACCCCAAGGCCAGCCTGCGCACGCGCGTCGGACAGGTGGCGCGGCCGGCGTTCCTGCTGGATGCGACGCGCCTGATCATGCCCGCCTACGGGCGCTATACCGGGGGCCTGAGGCACATCGACCCGGCCCTGCGCGGGTTGATGGCCGACGACGCGACCGCGATCCTGACCGGCCTCAGGCCGATCGCCGCCCCCGCCTTCGCCGGGGCCGCCTAGAGACATTGGCGAGCAGGCCCGCCGCCTCGACATCGGCGCGGAAGTTGCGGCTGACCGGCACCGTCGCGCCGTCGCTGAGGCGCAGCATCAGCCGGTTGCCGTCGGTCTGGTGACCGACCACGGCATCGATCGCGATCCAGTGCGAGCGATGCACCTGCATGCCCGGGACGCCGTCGACCTCTTCGATGGCATCGCCGAAGCGCATCAGCAGACGCTCGGCGCCCTTCTCGGTCACGACATGGACATAGTGATCCTCGACCGCGAGCCGCACGAGATCGTTGCCCAGTTCATCCGGCAGACGGCGCAGCAGGCGCGGGCGCGGCGGGCTGACGGTCGTGATCGCATTCGGGTCGAGGCCCTGCAGGCGATAGATGAAATAGATGATCGGGTTGATCATCAGCGGCACGCTGAGAATGACGAGGAAGATCTGGACAGGTCCCAGCATGGGAATGTCCGACGGGGTCAGGACGAGCGCGTTGGCCGCAAGGACAACCGGCGTGAAGACGGTGGCGAAGGTCATCCCCGTCGCAACGGAGCGCGCGGGAAAGCCCCAGCTGACGAAGGTGCTGTCGACGACGAACCGGATGGTCAGCGCGATCAGCAGCGAGCAACCGACGAGCCCGTACCAGTAGGCCGCGCGCAGCGGGAACGACAGCGAGACATAGGTCCCGAACGGACCGGCCAGCGTCGTCAGGGTGCCCGCCGCGAGGAACGCGCCAAACGCGATCGGGCTGAAGACATATCTCAGAAAAGGGCTCACACTCTATCCTTTCGCAATCCGCATGCGGCGCCGCGTAATCCGGGGCGACTGGGACTGGGCAGTTCCGTTCGTTACCACTACTGTGCAACGGAAAAAAAGTGCCTGAACGCGAATGGCCGGGAAACAATCTGACTCGGACGACATCTCTCCCCTGACAGGCGAGGCCTTGCGGGCCAGTTTCGCCCGTCAGGGCCTGATGACCACCTTCGGTGCCACGCTCGACAGCATCGCTGCCGGGCAAGTGATCATTTCCGCGCCGCTGAATCCGGCCGTCTCGCAGCAGCACGGGGCGGGACACGCGGGGATCACCTTCGCGCTCGGTGATTCGGCGGCGGGCTACGCCGCGCTGACCCGGATGCCGGAGGGGTCCGAGGTGATGACCGTCGAGATGAAGATCAACCTGATCGCCCCCGCGGTGGGCCAGCGGCTGATCGCGACCGGGACGGTCGAGAAGGCGGGACGCCGCCTGACGGTCGTGACGGCGCGGGTCGAGGTTGAAGCCGACGGCCTTCGTCGCGTGGTCGCGCTGATGCAGGGAACGATGATCCCGGTTTAGCGCTTTCTTGTTTAACGGCTTCGTTATATAAAGAGGCCGTTATGCAGAAAACCGCACTCGACCAGGTCTTCACGGCACTCGCCGATCCAACCCGGCGCGCGATCCTCGACCGGTTGCGTCAGGGCGAGGCGAGCGCCGGTGATCTGGCACGCCCCTTCGCGATGTCCCAGCCGGCCGTCTCGCGGCATCTGGCGACGCTCTCCGGTGCGGGTCTCGTGACCCAGCGGCGGGACGGCACCCGGCGCATCTTCCGGCTCGTCCCCCACCGGCTGACCGAAATCGACGCCTGGCTCGACGGGTTCCGGGCCGCGATGGAAGAGAACTACGCCCGTCTCGACTCGCTTCTCACCGACCCGGAGGCCGACGATGTCCCTTGATGTCACCCTGCGCGGCGACCGTCAGGTCGTCCTGGTCCGGCACGTGCCCGGCCCGCCCGCCGCCGCGTTCCGCGCCCATGTCGAGCCAGACCTGATCCGGCGCTGGATGACCGGACCGGGGGACAGCCGGATGACCGAATGCCAGCACGACGCGCGGCCGGGCGGCACCTTCCGGATGGCATGGGACAGTCCGAGCGACGCCTTCCCGCCCTTCGAGATCACGGGGGAGTACATCGCCCTCGATCCGCCGCATCGCATCGAACATGTCGAGCGGA
>JAUHZL010000471.1 GCA_030425945.1 Alphaproteobacteria bacterium
GCCTCGAAGAAGGGCAGGCCCTCGATGTCGCCGACGGTGCCGCCGATCTCGCAGAGCATGAAGTCGACCTCGTCCTCGCCGATCTTCAGGAAGTCCTTGATCTCGTTGGTGACGTGCGGGATCACCTGGATCGTCTTGCCGAGGTAGTCGCCGCGGCGCTCCTTCTCGAGCACGTTCGAGTAGATGCGGCCGGACGAGACCGAGTCGGTCTTGCGCGCCGCGACCCCGGTGAAGCGTTCGTAATGCCCGAGGTCGAGGTCGGTTTCGGCGCCGTCATCGGTGACGAAGACCTCGCCGTGCTCGAAGGGCGACATCGTGCCGGGATCGACGTTCAGGTAGGGGTCGAGCTTGCGCAGCCGCACGGTGAAGCCGCGGGCCTGCAGGAGCGCGCCGAGGGCCGCCGAGGCCAGACCCTTGCCGAGCGAGGACACCACGCCGCCGGTGATGAAAACATAGCGTGCCATGGGGCGGGAGCCTCCTTCTTCGGTCGTCTGTCGGATGTGGGAACCCGTGGGTCAGGGCCGCGCGCAGGACGTGCGGGCCGGGGGCGTGCCACGGGATTAAACGGGTAGCGGATTCGGGGCGGCCTGTCCACGGGACGGGCAACATTTTGCGCGTCCCATGGCGGGGATCGGCCACCCGTCGTGGCGGGGCGGGGTCAGTCGGCGCGGGGCGGGGTCAGCGGCGCGTTGCCATCCACCGGCGGCAGCAGGTCGCTGGCGGGCGGCAGGGCCGGCGCGTCGCCGGTCGCGGCGGGCGTCGTGTCGGTGACGCGGTCGAGGACCGAGGTGCCGGCCGATTTCTCGGCGGCGATGATGGTCAGGGTGATCGAGGTGGCGATGAAGGCGATGGCGAGGCCCCAGGTCACCTTGCCCAGCCCGCTCAGCTGCCCGCGCCCGGTCATCGTGCCGCCGCCGCCGCCCATGCCGAGGCCGCCGCCTTCGGAGCGTTGCAGCAGCACGGTACCGATCAGCGCGAGCGCGAGGATCAGGTGGATGACGAGGATGACGTTTTCCATGGGCAAGCGGGTCCTGAGGTTTGCCGCTATCTAGGGGCAAGCGCGGGGGGGCGCAACCCGCCCTCTGGTCTCATTGCTCTTCGTCGACGTCGTCCATGTCCACCTGGCCGGAGAGGCGGCGGCGGATGATCGACCAGGACAGGCCCACGCCCAGCACCAGCGACAGCGCGAAGAGGCCCAGCCAGACCTGCGCGTTACGATTCTCGAGGTTGAGGAGGCCGAAGTCGAACAGCACCCAGATCAGCGAGCCGAAGAGCGCGGCCACCAGCAGCATCCCGAACGGACCGATCGAGCGCAGGGTGGCGCGGATGTAGATGATGTAGCCGATCGCCAGCACGAGGCCGAGGAACACCACCAGCGCGGTCTGCTCGGCGTAGTTGTTGAGGGCCCAGCGGGTGTAGTTCCACTGGGTGGGGTTGTAGGTCGCCACCACCAGAACGAAGGCAAACACCCAGCGCAGCGCGAAATCGACCATGGTCCCCGGCCCTCTCTGTCATCCGTTTGCAGGTTGGAGTGCCAAAGCCCGTCCCGCCTGTCCAGTGACCGCGGGCCGCGCTGCGGCGAAAAGTTGGTTTCCGCGGCGCGCGGGCATCGCTATACGGGCGCGGTTTGAAGAGCCGCTGCGGCATCGGGAGACGGAACATGGCGAATGTGGTGGTCGTCGGGGCCCAGTGGGGCGACGAGGGCAAGGGCAAGATCGTGGACTGGCTGAGCGAGCGCGCCGACGTGATCGCGCGCTTCCAGGGCGGTCACAACGCGGGCCACACGCTGGTGATCGGCAACCAGGTGTTCAAGCTGAACGCGCTGCCGTCGGGCGTGGTGCGCGGCGGCAAGCT
>JAUHZL010000472.1 GCA_030425945.1 Alphaproteobacteria bacterium
GTGCATCCCTTTTACAGGCGAGTCAGGCCCCTGTCTTCTCCCCCCGCGTGTTTCCGAGCCACGGTGTGACCAGCGGAACCTCGGTGCCCTGAATCCGCTTCACGGTATCGCCGATGTCGCGGGCCAGCGCGGCGGAAGCGTTCAGGGGATCGTGCGGCTTTTCCCAGGCCTTGAGCGAGGTCAGCCCGCCCAGCGGCTCGGCGGCATAGCGGCCGTTCTGCGGGCCGGGCTGGGGCACGTGGCCCTCGGCCAGCTTGTCGAGGATCAGCGCGAAGCTCTCGGCGGTCAGGTCCTCGTAATAGTCCTTGCCGATCTGGGCCATCGGCGCGTTGGCGCAGGCGCCGAGGCATTCGACCTCTTCCCAGGTGAACTTGCCGTCGGCCGACAGGGTGTGGGGCTTGGCGGCGATCTTGTCCTTGCAGACCGCGATCAGGTCCTCGGCGCCGCAGATCATGCAGGAGGTGGTCCCGCAGACCTGGACATGGGCGACGCTGCCGGTCGGGTGCAGCTGGAACATGAAGTAGAAGGTCGCCACTTCGAGCGCGCGGATGTAGGCCATGCCCAGCATTTCCGCAACCTTTTCAATGGCCGGGCGGGTCAGCCAGCCTTCCTGCTCCTGCGCGCGCCACAGAAGCGGGATGATCGCGGAGGCCTGCCGTCCCTCGGGATACTTGGTGATCTGCGCCTCGGCCCATGCCTGGTTCTCGGGCGTGAAGGCGAAGCTGTCGGGCTGGGTCAGGGCAAGGCGGCGGAGCATGGCGTGGGCCTTTCGGAACGTCGGTATTACGTCGGTATCGCGTCGGTCGTCGGTCGGTGCGGCGTCGGTGTCGGGCGGGTCTCAGGGGCCCGCCAGCGCGGCGGCGGTCAGCCCCGCGCCGATCAGCGACGCCACCCCGGAGGCGGTGTGTTTCAGGTGCGCCTGTCCGGCGCGGGCGTAGATCAGGCCGTCGGCCAGCCCCATCCACGCGAAGGCGAGGAAGAGCGCCAGCAGCATCCGCAGGTCGCCCCAGATCAGCGCGGCGAGCGCGAGGCCCGCGAAGGCGGCATAGCGGTCGGCCAGCACCAGCGGCAGTTGCGCCGGGCGATGGGTCAGCGCGGCCAGCCCGCCCACCGGGTCGCGCGCCACGATCAGCGCGAGCGCCCCGAGGACGAGCACGGCGAGACCGCCGCAGAGGAGAGCGATGAGCCCAAGGCTCACCGGTCGATCTCCCCGAACACCACGTCCATGGTGCCGATGATGGCGGCGACGTCGGCCAGCTGGTGGCCCTTGGCGACATGGTCCATCGCCTGCAGGTGCAGGTAGCCCGGGGCGCGGATCTTGGCGCGGTAGGGCCGGTTGGTGCCGTCGGCCACGAGGTAGACGCCGAACTCGCCCTTGGGCGCCTCGACGGCGGCGTAGACCTCGCCCGCGGGGACGTGGAAGCCCTCGGTGTAGAGCTTGAAGTGATGGATCAGCGCTTCCATCGAGGTCTTCATCTCGCCGCGCTTCGGCGGGGTGATCTTGCCGCGGGCGAGGATGTCGCCCTGCCCTTCGGGCGCGCGCAGCTTGTCGATGGCCTGCCGGATGATCTTCACGCTCTCGCGCATCTCGGCCATGCGGCAGAGGTAGCGGTCATAGCAGTCGCCGTTCTTGCCGACCGGGATCTTGAACTCGAACTCGTCGTAGCACTCGTAGGGCTGCGCGCGGCGCAGGTCCCAGGCCATCCCCGAGCCGCGCACCATCACGCCGGAGAAGCCCCAGTCGAGCGCCTCCTGCTGCGAGATCACGCCGATCAGCGCGTTGCGCTGCTTGAAGATGCGGTTCTCGGTCAGCAGGCCGTCGATGTCGTCGAGCACCTTCAGGAACGG
>JAUHZL010000087.1 GCA_030425945.1 Alphaproteobacteria bacterium
CGATCTGGTCGTAGTAGCTGAGCGCCAGCAGGTACTGGGCATAGGGCGCTTCCTCGTCACCCGGGTAGAAGTCGAGGAACCGCTGCGCGGTGGCGCGGCTCTGCTCGTAGTCCCGGTCGCGGTGATAAGAATAGGCCTGCATGATCAGCGCGCGGCGGGCCAGTTCGGAATAGGGGTAGAGCCGCTCGACCTCACCGAAGAGCTCGGCGGCGTCCGCGGGCTTGCCCTGCTCTTCGAGGGCATACTCGGCGCGGTCGTAGAGTTCGCGGGCGGAGAAGGATTCGAGGGGGCGGCGTTCGTTGCGGAAGGCTTCCGTCTGGCCGCAGGCCGTGACCGTCAACGCCAGTGCCACAGCCCCAAGGACCGGTTTGATCCGGAAATTCGCTTTGCCCGACCGCTGCATCCGCCCCATGTCCTTTGTCCGTCTCGCAGAAGCTGTGCCGCCTCTTGCGCGATGGTCTAGCACAGAAAAATTTTACGCAAAACGCCTGTCGTTGCGTTTTTCCACAGGCGTGTCCGGTCAGGCAACCGCCGGAAGATCGCCCCGGTGCAGCCCGGCGCCCGGCAGACGGGCGGCGGCGGCAGAATCGCAGGTCTCGAGCCGCATCGCCAGAGGGTCGGCGAAGAGCGCGCGCAGCAGCTTGTTGGTCAGCGCGTGCCCGGCGCGATGGCCCGAATACCGCGCCAGCAGCGGCGCACCGGCCAGCGCCAGGTCGCCCAAGGCGTCGAGCATCTTGTGGCGCACCGCCTCGTCGGCATGGCGGAACCCGCCGGGGCTGAGCACCCGGTCGCCGTCCACCACCACCGCGTTGTCATAGGTCCCGCCGAGGGCGAGGCCCCGGGCGCGCATCGCGTCCACGTCGGCCTGCCGGCAGAAGGTGCGGCTGTCGCACAGTTCGCGCACGAAGCTGCCATTGGCGAGGTTCAGGGTCTTTTCCTGCCGCCCGATGGCCGGATCGGCAAAATCGATGTGGAAGGCGATCTCCAGCTCGTCCGCCGGGTCGAGGCGCGCAACCGCGTCGCCCTGGCGCACTTCAACCGGGCGCAGAACGCGGATCGCGCGCGAGGGTGCCGCGAGGGCCTTGATGCCACGTTCCATGATCGCCGCGACGAACGGCACGGCGCTGCCGTCGAGAATGGGAACTTCCGGCCCGTCGAGGTCGATCAGGGCGTTCTGGATGCCGCAGCCCGCGAGCGCGGCCATCAGGTGTTCGATGGTCGAGACCGAGACGCCGTCGGCATTCTCGATCCGGGTGCAGAGCGCGCTGTCGGTCACCATGTTCCAGCGGGCCGCGATCATCGCGTCGACGCCGGTGACATCGGTACGGCGGAACCAGATCCCCGTTTCGGCCGAGGCCGGGTTGATCACCATCTGCACCGGGACCCCGGAATGCAGGCCGACACCCTTGACGCGGATCGGAGCTCTGACCGTCTTCTGCACGGATCACCCTCTTCTTGCACCGCACGGCGCGGCGGCAGCATTGCGGAACGCCGGTCCGGACTGATCTCGTGCAGGTCTGTCCGGCGTTTCCGGGCCATCCCCCAACGGCCCTGCAAACTCCCTAACGCCGGGGCGATCACAGTCTCAACTCAATCTTTACTACCGCGTGAAACATCCTCCGGAGCGATGCGCAAAGAATCGCCTAGGACATATCGAACACGTCAGAACAAATTGATTTAAAAAGAAAAAACCGCCCCGAAACGGGGCGGTTTCTCGGCAGTCTGATGCCGGCGTCAGTTCGCCTGTCGGCGCAGGAAGGCCGGAATTTCCACCCGGTCGTCCTCGTGCTCGTCACGCGGCGCCGGGGCCTCGGGGCGCAGGCGCGGCTGCGCTGCGGCAGCCGGTCGCACCGGGCGGGCCGTCGGGGCCGGCTGCGGCTCGGCCGACTGGCCGGTCATGCGGCCGATCAGCGAATTGATCCCGCCGAAGCCGCGCTTCTCGGCCTGAGCCGGGGCCGCGGGGCGAACCGGGTCGCGCTCCTCGGCCTGCGCGCGGGTCATGCTGGCTGCCTTGCGCAGGCGCTCCATCATCGCCGGGTCGGGCACACCCGCCTGGCGGGGTTTCGGGGCGACGAACTCTTCCCCGCGCTGCGGCACGGCCGCGGGAGGGTTGGCCGGGCGCAGGCTCGGACGGTGCGACGCTGCTTCCGGACGGTAGACCGGCTCGGGCAGCTCCATCGCGGGCGCTTCCGGGACATCGTCCCACCCGGCGTCCTCGGCGGTTTCGTAGCCCGCCTCGGCATCGAAGGACGCGAGGTCTTCGACCGTGGTCGGATCGTAGGCGGCATGGGCCACCTCGGTCTCGTAGTGCATGGCCGGCTCGGGCTTCGGCTTGTAGACCGGCTCGGGCACGTCCTCGACCGCGGGACGGCGGTTGACGACGTCATCGCGCGAGCGGCGCAGCGGCGCTGGTTCCGAGCGCTGGACCGCGCTGGCGTCGATCCCGGTCGCCACGACGGACACCCGCATGGTGTTCTCCATCGTGGTGTCGAGGGTCGAGCCCACGATGATGTTGGCGTTGTCGTCGACCTTGTCGCGGATCAGGTTGGCCGCTTCGTCGAGTTCGAACAGGGTCAGGTCGTAGCCGCCGGTGATGTTGATCAGGACGCCCTTCGCGCCTTCCAGGCTGATCTCGTCCAGGAGCGGGTTGGCGATGGCCTTCTCGGCCGCCTCGCGGGCACGATCCTCGCCCGAGGCCTCGCCGGTGCCCATCATCGCCTTGCCCATCTCGTCCATCACAGCGCGGACGTCGGCGAAGTCGAGGTTGATCAGGCCCGGCTTGACCATCAGGTCGGTCACGCCCTTCACGCCCTGGTAGAGCACGTCGTCGGCCATGCTGAACGCTTCGGTGAACGTCGTGCGCTCGTTGGCGAGGCGGAACAGGTTCTGGTTCGGGATGATGATCAGCGTATCGACGACCTTCTGAAGGACCTCGATGCCCTCCTCGGCCTGCTTCATCCGCTTCGCACCTTCGAACTGGAAGGGCTTCGTCACCACGCCCACGGTCAGCACGCCCAACTCGCGCGCGGCCTGCGCGATGATCGGCGCGGCGCCGGTCCCGGTGCCGCCGCCCATGCCGGCCGTGATGAAGCACATGTGCGCGCCCGCGAGGTGATCGACGATCTCCTCGATGGTTTCCTCGGCCGCCGCGGCGCCGATGCTGGGACGAGCGCCCGCCCCGAGACCCTCGGTGACCTTGGCGCCCATCTGGATCCGGGCCTTGGCCCGCGAGCCCTGCAGCGCCTGGCTGTCGGTGTTCGCCACGACGAATTCGACGCCTTCGAGCTGCTTCTCGATCATGTTGTTGACGGCATTGCCGCCCGCGCCGCCGACACCGAAGACGGTGATCCGGGGACGCAGTTCATGCGTTTCGGGCATCGTGAGATTCAGTGCCATGTCTGCTCCGCCTTGCTCTGTCGAGGCGCCTTGTTCCCCGGCGCGTATCCTTCTTGACTCCGCACCCTACGATACTGTGGCCCGACCGTCACGCAAAAACCGAAATATCCACACGAAATCCGGCAATTTTTCGCCGCATATCAGCAGCATCTGGACTTCATCCCCAGATGATGTGCGAAATGGACAACCCGGAGCAATTTTGACTGCTCCGCCGGTTCGAATTGTCCAAGCCCCCGACCGGTCCGGCCGTCACCAGTTCTCGCGAACCCAGCGCGCGGCCCGCTTGAAGAGCCGGCCCGACTGCCGTTCGAGGGGCATTTCGAAGTCCCACCACTCGTCCTGCGGGTGTGCCGCCCACAGACACAGCCCGACAACCGAGGCAAAATCAGGGCCGGTCATCGCCTGCGGCAACCCGCGCACGCGCAGCGGGCGGCCGACGCGGATCTGCGGTCCCAGGATCCGGGCCGCCAGCGCGTCGAGGCCGGGCATGGCGCTGCCGCCGCCGGTCAGGACGATCTGGCGCGACGGCAACTGGTCGAAGCCCGCCGCGTCGAGCGAGGCGCGGACCTCCTCTAGGATCTCCTCCATCCGGGGCCGGATGATCCCGATGACCTCCGAGCGCGACACGCGGCGGCGGTCATGTTCCCAGTCGCCGGTCTCGGAGGTGATCTCGATCATGTCGCGGTCATCGCGCCCGGTGGCGACGAGGCCGCCGTAGAGCGTCTTGATGCGTTCCGCGAAAAGCTGGCTCACGCTCAGACCCTTCGACAGGTCCGAGGTGATGTGCTCGCCGCCGAGCGGCACCGCATCGGCATAGATCATGTGTTTCTTCAGGAAGACCGAGATGCCGGTGGTCCCGGCCCCGAAGTCGATGCAGGCGGCGCCCAGTTCGCGCTCGTCCTCGACCAGCGCCGACAGGCCGGCGGCATAGGCCGAGCTGGCCACGCCAGCCAGTTCGAGGTCGCAGCGCCGCACCGCGTGCGCCAGGTTCTGGACCGAGGCCTGCCCGACCGTCAGCAGGTGCATGTCGGTCGCAAGCCGCGTGCCGGTCTGGCCGCGCGGGTCGTTCAGCCCCGACCGGTGGTCGAGGGCGAAGTTGACCGGCTGGGCGTGCAGGACCTCGCGCCCGTCCCCGATATCGGGCATCTCGCAGGCAGCGAGCACGCGGGCGATGTCCTGTTCCGACACCGCCTCGCCGTCGAGCGCGATCTCGCCCACCAGCCCGTAGCTGCGCGGCCCGGCCCCCGAGAAACAGGCGATGACGTGATCCACCCGCGTCTTGGCCATCTTCTGCGCCGATTGCAGCGCGGTGCGGATCGCGCGCTCGGCCTCGACCATGCGGTCGATCTCGCCGAAGCGGACCCCGCGCGAACAGGTCGGCGCCGCGCCGATCACCCGGAACCGGGTCTGGCCCGCCATGCTGCCGACGGTCTCCGAGTCCGACAGCTGGTCCGGTCCGTCGAAGCGCAGCACGAGGCAGGCGATCTTGTGCGTCCCGATGTCGAGAACCGCCACGATGCCGCGCTGCATCGCCGCCTGCCGCATCATGCGCATGGCGCGCTGCGCCTGGTAAAGATCGCTCATCCGTCTGCCCCCCGTTGCTCTTGCGCCGCCAGCCGCATCTCCAGAAGCCGGGACTTGGCGTCCGGGCTGAGACGCAGCACCGGGCGGCGCGGGTTCCGCATGTCCACGGCCACAATGTCCCGATCCAGCAGGTCCTCGGCGCCCTGCGCCGCCAGCACCCGCTGCAACTCGCCGACCGGATTGGCCTCCGGCAGCTTCAGGCGCGGACCTTCCCGCAGGACGAGGTCCCAGCGCCGCTCGCCGATCCGCACCAGCCCGCCCAGCCGCGCACCCAGCGGGGCGGCGGCCTCCAGCAGCGCCAGCGCCTCGGGCACGGCGGCATCGACCCCGTCGCCGACCAGCAGCGGCAGGTCGGGCGGGGTCTCGCCCACCGGCACCTCGCCGACCCGGTGGCCCTCGGCGTCGAGGATCTCCAGCGCCTCGCGGCCCTGCCACAGCACGGCAGGCGTGCGCTCCTCGATCTGCATCTCCAGCACGCCGCCGGGCCGGATCGCGACCCGGGCCGAGGCGACGGCGTCCAGTTCCTCGACCCGGACCGCGAGCTGGTCGAGGTCGAGATCGAAGGACGACACCGGGAAGTCGAGGCCGACCACCTCCTGCACGTCCTGGCTGAGTTCGTCCGAGACGCCCGGCAGCACCATGACCCGGACCTGGAATTCCTCGCGCTCGGCGATCTGCTGGCGCAGGTCGAGGAAGGTCAGGACGATGCTCTCGGTGGTGCGCGGGTTGGACAGGTAGTAGCCCAGCGAGAACGCCAGCGCGAAGGCCGGAATGCCGACCCGGATCAGCGACCGGATCAGCGGCGTCAGCCAGAGGCGGTGCAGCTTGTAGGACAGGCGCGACGGCGCCGGGTCGGGGCGCGCGGCGGGTTGCGGGCGCCTCAGCGGTTGCACGAGGCGTCCTCCACGATCCAGCGGCAGAGCGCCCCGAACGACAGCCCCGCCACCTGCGCCTGCTCCGGGCTGAGCGAGGTCGGCGTCATCCCCGGCTGGGTGTTGGTCTCGAGCAGGACCAGCCCGTCGAGGCCCCGGCTCTCGTCCCAGCGGAAATCGGTCCGGCTGATGCCCCGGCAGCCCAGCACCCGGTGCGCCGCGCGGGCATAGTCCATGCAGGCGTCGAAGACCGGGCGCGGGATCTCGGCGGGCACCACGTGGCGCGAGCCGCCGGGCTTGTACTTCGCGTCGTAGTCGTACCAGCCGTCGGTCAGGATGTCGGTCACCGTCAGCGGCTGGTCGCCCTTCACGGTCACCGTCAGCTCGCGGCCCGGCACGTAGGTCTCTACCATCAGCCGCTCGGGCAGCGCCGGGTCCAGCTTCGGCGGGCCGTTGGCCGCGTCATGGACGAGGTAGATGCCGACCGACGAGCCTTCGTTGTTCGGCTTGACGACATAGGGCGGCGCCATCACGTGCGCGGCCTCGATCTCGGCGCGACGGAACAGGCCGCTCGCCACCACCGGCAGTCCGGCGGCCGCGTAGACGTCCTTCGACCGCGCCTTGTCCATCGCCAGCGCCGAGGCCAGCACGCCCGAATGGGTATAGGGCAGGCCCATCCATTCCAGCAGGCCCTGCACGCAGCCGTCCTCGCCCCAGCGCCCGTGCAGGGCATTGAAGACGACGTCGGGTTTCACCCGTTCCAGATCGGCCACGAGGTCCAGCCCCGCGTCGATCTCGACGACCTCGATGCCTTCGCTCCGCAGCGCCCGCGCGCATTCGGCCCCGGAAACGAGGGACACCGCGCGTTCCGCCGACGGGCCGCCCATCAGCATCGCAACCTTGGGGTATGTCCTGCTCGACACCGCCCGCCTCTGTCTGTGCCGGCCCGTTTGTCTGGGCCTTGTCATCACTGCCGGGCTGGTGGGCCCGGACCGCCTGTTATCTCGGGGCCGGTTCGCCGACCCTCATGACTTCCCAGTCTAGCGACAGACCGGAGGTTTGGAAAACCCTTTTCCGCACGGATTCGCCCAGCGCCTCCAGATCGGCCGCCGTCGCCCCGCCGGTGTTGACGAGAAAGTTCGCGTGCTTCTCGCTCATCTGCGCCCCGCCGCGCCGCGCGCCCTTCATGCCCGCCTCGGTGATCAGCTTCCACGCCTTCAGATCGTGGGTATCGTCGGCCCGCCCGGTCGAGGAAAACCCGGCCGGGTTGCGGAAGGTCGACCCGGCGGTGCGGTCCTTGACCGGCTGGGTGGCGTCGCGCTTGGCGAGTTGCTCGTCCATCCGGGCCGCCAGCGACTCGGCATCGCCCGCTTCGGTCTCGAACACCGCCTCGACCAGCACCGATCCGGGCGGCAGAGCACTCGACCGGTAGGCGAGGCCCAACTCCGATGCCGGCACCACCTCGACGGCCCCGCTGCGGTGCACCAGCGTCACCTCGACGAGATGGTCCGCCACGTAGGACCCGTAGCAGCCCGCGTTCATCGCCACCGCCCCGCCGATGCTGCCGGGAATGGTGCGCAGGAAGGTCAGGTCGCGCCCCGCCTCCGCCGCCCGCCGCGCGACATGGGCGTCGAGCGCCGCCGCCCCGGCCCGCACCCGGCTGCCCTCGACCGCGATCCCGTTGAAGCCGCGCCCGAGCCGGATCACCGCCGCGCGCAGGCCGCCGTCGCGCACGATCAGGTTCGAGCCGACCCCCATCGGGAACACCGCCCGCGCCGGATCGAGCCCGGCGAGGAAGGCCCGCAGGTCCTCGCGGTCGGCGGGCTGGTAGAACAGCGCGGCAGGTCCGCCGACCCGGAGCCAGGTCAGGTCGACCAGCGGGCGGTTCTCGGTCAGGGTCCCGCGCAGGTCGCTCATGCCCGCCGCCCCCGCCGCACGAGATGCCCCGCGCCATAGCCCAGCAGCGGCACCCCGAGCAGCACCGCCCAGAGCGCGATCAGCACCGGCGCACCGAGGGCCGCCAGCGTGTCGGAGGTGTCCTGCATCTGCGCGCGGGCATCCCGCAGCACCAGCACGGCAAGGCCCAGCCACAGCCCCGCCGCCACGAGCCGCAGCCGCGCGGCCCCGAGGACGGCGAAGACCACCGCGAGACCCGCCAGGACCGCCCACAGGATCATGCCCGGCCCTCCGGCTTCTTCTTGGCAAAAATACTCACGGCGCGCCGGATCAGGAAGCGCAGCGGCCAGCGCAGCACCGAGGCCATCGCCAGCGCCACCACCAGCACCACCCACCACGGATAGGCGAGCCCGACCCACACCAGCAGCGGCAGCCCGGTCGCGATCAGCACGATGGCCCCCGGCCAGTGGGCCCGGCGCGGCGCGAAGCCGATCCCGGCGGCGACCAGCGCCCAGACGCAGGCGGCGGTCAGCGCGCCCATCTCAGCCCCCGAGCCGCGCGGGCAGCGCGTTGGCCCAGGCGCTGATCGTGCCCGCGCCGAGGCAGACGACGATGTCGCCGGGTTTCGTCTCGGCCCGCACCAGCGCCTCCAGCGCGTCCTCGCTCTCGACCGCCAGCGCATGCCGGTGACCGTGGGCGATCAGGCCGCGCACGAGGTCGTCGCGCGACGCACCCGGGATCGGTGCCTCGCCCGCGGCATAGACCTCGGCGATCCCAGCCACGTCGGCCTCGTTGAAGCAGGCGCAGAAGTCGTCGAAGAGCGACGACAGCCGGGTGTAGCGGTGCGGCTGGTGGACCGCGATCACCCGCGCGCCGGGGGTGTCCGCCACCGCCTGCCGGGCGGCCTTCAGCACGGCGGCGATCTCGACCGGATGATGGCCGTAGTCGTCGATGACGGTGACCCCGTTCACCTCGCCGACCTTGGTGAAGCGCCGGTTCACGCCCTTGAACCCCGCCAGCGCGGCGCGGATCGCCTCACCGCTCATCCCGAGGTGACGCGCCACCGCAACCGCGGCCAGCGCGTTCGAGACATTGTGGTTGCCCGGCATCGGCAGCGTGCAGTCGGCGATGACGGTCCCTTCTTGGTTGAGCGCGATGTCGAAGCGCGCCACGCCCCCCGCGTAGCGCAGGTTGACCGCGCGCACGTCGGCCTGCGCGTTGAAGCCGAAGGTGACCACCCGGCGGTCGGTCAGGCGGCCGACCAGCGCCTGCACCTCGGGGTGATCGGTGCAGCAGACCGCGA
>JAUHZL010000473.1 GCA_030425945.1 Alphaproteobacteria bacterium
CGCTCTGGGGCGGTCTCCTGATGGGGACCGGGCTGGCGGCGCTCGCCCTCGTCGGCGGCGGCACGGAGTATCTCGTGCTGGGCACCGGGTTGCTGGGGCTGATGCTGCTGGTGCAGGCGCTGCGGAACCCGGTCAGCCGGATCGAGATCACCCGCGACGCCATCGTGGTGCGGCAGGGCGCGCGCCGCATGCGCCTGCCGCTGGCCGAGATCCTGCTGATCCAGCGCGATCACGAGGACGACGGCGCGCCGCGCCTCGTCGTCCACCTGCGCGGCGGGCATGCGATGCGCCTGCCGCTGGCCCGCCAGCCCGACGCCGCGGCGCTGGAGGCCGCGCTGCGGCGCACGCCGATCCCCTTCGCCCAGGGCTGACCCGTCGGCAGCTTCCTGCCGATCCGTGCGCCGGGGCCTCTTGGTCCCCGGCCGCGGCATGTTAGGGTCCCCCCCTCGTCACACGTCCGTTACGCAGCTCTGGTGGAACCCGGCCATGGAGATGCAAGACCGCCTCGATCCCCTGATCGCCGAACGCGCGCCCTGGCTGTTCTCGGACCGGCCGGGGACCCGCCTCGCGCGCGAGCTGCTCGACCGCATGCTCGGCTATCGCCGCACCGTCGAGATCGCCACCGCGATGCGGGACCTGCCCGCCCGGGACATCATGGCGGGCATGGCCGAGCTGATCGCCCGCGACGTGCAGGTCACGGGCCTCGGGCAGATTCCGGGGACGGGTCCGGCGCTGGTGGTCGCGAACCACCCGACCGGGATCGCGGACGGGATCATCCTCCACAGCCTGATTGCGCGCCGCCGCGACGACAGCTTCTTCTACGCCAATGCCGACATCCTGCGTGTGCTACCGCAGATGGCCGAGATGATCGCCCCGGTCGAATGGCGCCGCGACAAGCGCAGCCACGGCAAGACGCGCGAGACGATGGCCTACACCCGCACCGCGATCGAGGCCGGGCGGCTCGGGGTGATCTTCCCCTCCGGGCGGCTGGCGAAACGGCGCGGCCTGAAGCTGCACGAGCGTCCGTGGATGGCCTCGGCGGCGATGATCGCGCGAAAGTTCGACCTGCCGGTGATCCCGATCCACCTGCGCGCGCGCAACTCGGCGCTGTTCTACACTTTCGACGCGATCCACCCGACCCTGCGCGACATCACGCTTTTCCACGAGACGCTGAACAAGCACCGCCAGCCGTTCCGGGTAACGGTGGGCGAGCCGATCGCCGCCTCCGCGCTGCCGGCGAATTCCGAGGACGGCATCGACCTCCTCCGCCGCGCCACCCTCGCGCTGGCCGGCGACTACGCGCCGCAAGTCTCGCTGGTCCAGGCCAGCCGCCCGGTGCTGGGCGGTCTGCTGCGGTCCTGAGGGGGGCGGGACCTGCCCGGGGAAGCTCAACGGGCGCGCTAATAATTTTACCCACCAACATCATGCGCTTAGCCAACACCACCCCTAGATGTAGTGGCCGTTTTCTAATTTTCTTAGGATAGGTCGCAGGGTCCCGGACCCGAGCAATCACGGATCGCTGCAGGAAAGTCAGCAGGTCGTATCGGCCTCTGGTGGAACAGGATCGGGCGCGAGGACGAAGGCCGTTGACGGGAGGCCGCCCAGCCGTCAACGGCGCGCGTCAAGACATGACAGGACCGAGCTTGTCCTATTGCCCCACACCGGGCCGCCAGCAGGCGCGCCGCTCCCCGGGTCCACGCGCCGTGCCCCAACCCCTAACAGGCTGCTGAAAAAGTCGACGACATTCGGCGTGGGTATCAGAGCACCCCATTGAGGTTCGCTCTCGTCGAGCTGACAGGTTTTGGTTGTGCCTCGGTGCAGAGAGCTGCGCGAGAAACGCAG
>JAUHZL010000088.1 GCA_030425945.1 Alphaproteobacteria bacterium
TCCCCCGCCCCGCCGTCGAGCGTGTCCGAGGACTTGCCGCCATCGAGATGGTCGTTGCCATCGCCGCCATGGAGGGTGTCGTTGCCCGACTCGCCCACGAGGATGTCGTTGCCGTCCCCGCCCTCCAGCAGGTCGTCGCCGTCGTCCCCGTTCAGCGTGTCGTTGCCCGCGCCGCCGATCAGCCAGTCGTCGGACTTGCCGCCGTCGAGCGTATCGTCGCCGTCGCCGCCCTCCAGCAGGTCGCTGCCCGAGCCGCCCGACAGGGTGTCGTCGCCCGCCCCGCCCATCAGCAGGTTGTCGCCCTCGTCCCCGGTCAGGGTGTCGGCGTAATCCGTGCCGATGACGTTCTCGATCGAGGCATAGGTGTCCCCCGCCGCCTCGCCGGTGTTGTTCGCCGCGTCCGACAGATCGACACCGACCCCGGCAGCGGTCCCGTCATACGAGACCGTGTCGGTGCCGTCGCCGCCGTCGAACGCGTCGGTGCCGCCGCCGCCCAGAAGCACGTCGTCGCCGTCATGCCCCAGAAGCCGGTCGTCGCCCGAGCCGCCGACGAGGGTGTCGTCGTAGTCGGTGCCGGTTCCGGTGCCTTCCAGCACCGGTGCCAGGATGTCCGCCATGTCCTCGCCGCGCCGGACGCCGTCGTAGTAGACCGTGGTGGTCGAGGCGGCGAGTGCCGGATCCCGTTCGAGGAAGTTCCGGTAGACCCCGTATTTCAGGTAGATGTTGCCGGTCGAGGTGTTCATGCCGGTGTCGCTGGCTTCCAGCGTGTAACCGGTCTCGCCCTCCTCGCGGACGTAGAACTCGGCCCAGCCATCGGTTCCGGTGGACCAGTTGACCCCGATCATCAGGTCGATCCACTGGCCGGTCGCCGCGGTGCCGTCCGTGCCGCCCTCGAGGAGGATGTAGCTCCGCTTGCCGACGGCATCCTCGAAGGTGGCGACGATGTTGCCGTCCTTGTCGATCTCGATCATCAGCGCCGGGCTGGTCGACACCCCGTTGGCATCGCGCTGGTGAAACTGGGCAAGATGCAGGTTCGCCTCGGGATCGTCGCCGTTGTCGGTCGGCAGGACGGTGCCCTCGGGGATGTAGAACGACAGGCCGTACCAGACCTCGCCGGTGTTCAGATCGTCGCTTGCGTCGGTCTCGATGTACTCGCTGCGCTGGTTCTGCTTGGTTCCGGACACCTCGACATGGGTCGATCCGGTAACTTCGGAAACAGTCATCTGGCTGCCATAGCGCGGCGTCACGCCGTTCACGGCCCCGCTCAGGAAGATCTCGTCCTGCCCGACCTCGGTTCCCTGCGAGACCGACGGATCGGAATAGGATACTCTGAAATCAATGGAATTCGTGGATACTGATGGTATCGGCATGTGGTCCCTCGCGTAAGGTTACACTCGTACACGCGCACTGGCCCTATCCTTAAGGATTGGTATCCGGCGTGAACCGTCAAGCATCGATCTGCCGCGCGCCGAATTTGTCTCCAATTTGGCAACAGTTCTCGGCATCCTTCCGGGTCATCTCCCTCCCAAGGACATCCTGTCGCACGGGCAGAGCGGGCGCGCCTGCGCGCCGGTTTCGCTTTTCCCTGCCCGGTCCGGGCAGTAGAACAGGACCATGATCTGGACCCTGCCGAATATCCTGACGATCCTGCGGCTGCTCGCGGCGCCCGGCGTGGCGGTGATGTTCCTCTACTTCAACCGGGGCTGGGCGGACGTGTTCGCGCTGGTGCTGTTCCTTGGCGCGGCGCTGACCGATTTCTTCGACGGCTACCTTGCCCGCCTCTGGAAGCAGGAGAGCCGTTTCGGCGCCATGCTGGACCCGATCGCGGACAAGGCGATGGTGGTGATCGCGCTCTTCGTCATCACCGGCTATTCCGGCATGAACCCGTGGATCATCCTGCCGGCCACGGTGATCCTGTTCCGCGAGGTCTTCATCAGCGGCCTGCGCGAGTTTCTCGGCAGCGAGTCCGGGCTGCTGAAGGTCACGGGCCTCGCCAAGTGGAAGACCATGACGCAGATGGTGGCGATTGCCACGCTCTTTGCCGGGATGGGACTGGACCGGATGGGCTGGATCGACGCGCTGGAACAGGTGGTGTTCTGGATCGGGATCGGGCTGCTGTGGGTGGCGGCGGGGCTGACGCTGCTGACCGGGTTCGATTACTTCGTGAAGGCCGTGCCGCTGCTGAAGGGCAAGCGATGAAGATCGAGGTTCTGTATTTCGCCTGGCTGCGCGAGCGGATCGGGCTGGGACGGGAAACCGTTGAAACCGAAGCGGAAACCGTGGCCGATCTGCTGGACGAACTGCGCGCGCGGGAAGAGCGCTATGCCCTGGCCTTGTCGGACATGGCCTCGGTGCGGGTGGCGGTGGACCAGGAGCTGACGACCGTGGACGCGCCGCTGAAGGGGGTGCGGGAGGTGGCGCTGTTCCCGCCGATGACGGGGGGTTAGGCCATGCGCATCCTCGTGCAGTCCGACCCTTTCGACCCCGGCGCGGAACTGAACCGGTTCGCCGCCGGAACGCCCTCCGGCACCGGGGCGGTCGTGACCTTCTCGGGCGTGGTGCGGGACCTTCCGGGCGGCGGGCTGGCCGCGATGGAGATCGAGCATTACCCCGGCATGACCGAGCGGGCGATTGCGGGCATGGCCGAAAAAGCCAGGGATCGCTGGGACTTGACCGATGCGCTGGTGATCCATCGGCACGGGCGCCTCGGCCCCGGAGAGGTCATCATGATGGTTGCCACCGCGGCCCCGCACCGGGCCGATGCCTTCGCGGCGGCGGAGTACCTGATGGACTACCTGAAGTCGCGGGCCCCCTTCTGGAAGAAGGAAATCACCGCCGACGGCAGCGCCGCGTGGGTCGCGGCGAAGGACGCCGACGAGGATGCCCTGACGCGCTGGGACTGAGTCGCAAGGGCGCGCAACCCCCACCGTGCGCCACGTCGGTATCACGTCGGTGCGACGTCGGTATCGTGTCGGTGCGGGGTCGGTGCCGCCGCGGGAACCCGCGGGGACGGTTCCCCGACCAACCGGCGGCGGCAGTCCCACGGGCATCGGGCTCGGCGGGCGATCCGCAGGGACCCGGTTGCCGCAGGTCGCGCGCCGGGTGGTCGGGAAGGGCCGCACGGCCCTTCCCCCCGCCCCGGGCTCGGGCCAGCGCGCACGGATCAGCGCAGCACGTGCCGGGTGTCGAAGGCGGGCGGGATCGCGTCGCGCCCCTCGAGGATCAGGTCGACCAGCATCCGCGCCACCGGCTGCGCCATCGCGAAGCCGATCTTGAACCCGCCGTTGGCGATGAAATGACCCGGCACGCCGGGGCGCGGCCCGAGCAACGGCGCGCGCGACCGGGCACGGGGCCGGACGCCCGCCCAGCGCTCGATCACGCGGGCGCCGTCCAGTGCCGGGCTGAGCCGCCGCGCGGTGGCGATCAGTGTCTCGAGCTGCGCGTCGGTCTCCCTGGGGCTGGCAAAGTCGCGCTCGGAGGTCGAGCCGATGGCGGTGGTCCCGTCGGCATGGGGCACGATGTGCAATCCGTCGAGGAACAGTTGCGGCAGGTCGCGCGCGTCGTGGTCGAGAAGGGCCGCCTGGCCCTTGACCCCCGCCCCCGCCGCCGCGCCCGAGGGGGCGGTCAGCGCGGTCAGCCCTTCCCACCCCGTGGCCTCGACCACGGCCCCTTGCCGGTCGGCGTCCCGCCCCTCGATCACCTCGGCCCCGGCGGCGCGCAGCGCGGCGGCCAGCGCCTGCCCGGCCCGCCGCGGGTGCAGTCGCGCGGTCAGGCTGTCGAAGATCAGCAGACCCGTGGGCGCGGGCGGCGCCCAGCCGCCGAAGTCCCGATCGGGCACCAGCCGCCACTCGGCCTGCCCCTGCCAGTGCTCGGCGGCCCCGGTGGCACGCGCCTCGGCCAGGGACCGGGCCGCGTCATCGGCCACCGCCTGCAGCCGCCCCAGCCGGGCATACCCGGGATCGACGCCGCCGCGGGCAGCGATCTCGCGCCACCAGTCCCCGGCGGCGACGAGTGCGTCGAATTGCATCTGCTTCTTCGGGTTCCACTGCTCGGGCGTGTGCGGGGCCAGCGCCCCGACGATCCCCCCCGACGACCCTGCCCCGATCCGGCGCGGTTCGATCAGCCGGACGCGGGCGCCGCGGCGGGTGGCCTCCCACGCGACCGAAAGGCCGAAGATGCCGCCGCCCAGCACGGTCAGGTCTGCGATTGCCATTGCCGGGCCTCCGTCCGATGGTGCGCGCGATCCGAGGGCTAGGACAGATGGACGAGAAGGACCAGAGCGGGCTGACATGGCGCGACGGCGTGCCCGTCTCGCGGCGCTTCGACGATCCGTACTTCTCGCTGGCGAGCGGGCTGGAGGAGACGCGTCACGTCTTCCTCGCCGGCAACGACCTGCCCGCGCGGTTCCACGACGGCTTCGTGATCGCCGAGACCGGCTTCGGCACCGGGCTGAACCTGCTGACCGCCTGGCAGGCGTGGCAGGCGGCCGGTGCGCCGGGGCGGCTGCGCTTCGTCAGCTTCGAGGCCTACCCTCTGACCCGCCCCGAGATGGCGCAGGCGCTGGCGGCCTTTCCGGACCTTGCCGGGCACGCGGCGCGCCTGCTGGAGGGCTGGACCGGCACCGGCGGGCTGCGCGCTCTCGGCGACGGGGTGACGCTGGAGCTGATCGCGGGCGACATCCGCGACACGCTGCCCGGCTGGACCGGGCGGGCGGATGCCTGGTTCCTCGACGGGTTCGCGCCCGCCCGCAACCCCGAGATGTGGGGCGCGGACCTGATGGCCGAGGTCGCCCGGCACACCGCGCCCGGTGGCAGTTTCGCCACCTACACCGCCGCCGGTCATGTCCGGCGTGCCCTGGCCGACGCGGGATTTGCGGTCGCCCGGCGGCCGGGATATGGGCGCAAGAGGCACATGAGTGCCGGGTGGCTGGAGTAGGGCACGTGGCACAGGACAACCGGACTTGGCTGGGCATCTGGCTGATGATCGCCACCACCGTGGTCTTTGCCCTGCAGGACGGCATGTCCCGGCACCTGGCCGGGGAATACAACGTGCTGATGGTGGTGATGATCCGCTACTGGTTCTTCGCCGCCTTCGTCATCGCCGTCGCGTCGCGCCGGGCAGGCGGGCTGAAGGCCGCCGCGAAGACCGAGCAGCCGCTTCTCCAGATCTTCCGCGCGCTGCTGCTGGTGTCGGAAATCTGCGTGATGGTGACCGCCTTCGTGCTGCTCGGCCTCGTCGAAAGCCACGCGGTCTTCACGTCCTACCCGCTGCTGATCGCGGCGCTGTCCGGGCCGGTGCTGGGCGAGAAGGTCGGCTGGCGGCGCTGGGCGGCGATCGCGGTGGGCTTCCTCGGGGTCATCATCATTCTCGAGCCGGGCTTCGGGGTTTTCTCGCCCTACGCGCTGGTGCCGCTGCTGAGCGCGACGATGTTCGCGCTTTATGGCCTGCTGACGCGCTATGCCGCGCGCAAGGACAGCGCCGCGACCAGCTTCTTCTGGACCGGTACCGTGGGCGCGGCGGCGATCACGGTCGTCGGCATCTGGTTCTGGGAACCGATGACGCCCGGCGACTGGGTGTGGATGGCGATGCTGTGCGTCTCCGGCGCGACCGGGCACTGGCTGCTGATCAAGTGCTACGAGGTGGCCGAGGCGGGCGCGGTGCAGCCCTTTGCCTATCTCCAGCTGGTCTGGGCCTCGGCGCTGGGGATGCTGGTCTTCGGCGAGACGCTGCGCCTGAACGTCGGGATCGGCGCCGGGCTGGTGGTCGCGGCGGGCCTGTTCACGCTGTGGCGCGAGCGGCAGGTGGCGCAGGAGGCGCGGCGGGCGGCCCGCTAGCCACCGCGCAGCTTCGCCTCGACATCCCAGGGCAAGGTGCGCCCGGCGAGGCGCATGCCGTAGACCACGCGGCTTTCGGTGACCCGCATGATGTAGTTGCGGGTCTCGGTGAAGGGGATGTGCTCGATCCAGTCGATGACATCCACGCGCCGGTCGCGGGGGTCGCCGAAGCGCTCGATCCACGCCTTCGGGCGCGACGGCCCGGCGTTGTAGGCGGCGGCGACGAGGGTCAGCGCCTCGCCGAAGTCCTCGATCTGGCGGCGCAGGTATTCCGAGCCGAGCCGCGCGTTGAAGGCGGGATCGCTGAGCAGGCGGTCCTCGGAAAACGACTCGCCCAGCGCGTCGGCCATGGCGCGCCCGGTGCGGGGCATCAGCTGCATCAGCCCGCGCGCGCCGGCGCCCGACATCACCTCCGGGTCGAACTCGCTTTCGCGGCGGGCGATGGCGAGGGTCAGCGCCGGGTTGATCGGCATCGGGGTTGTCGCCAGCTCGGTGACCGGGTGGTAGGCGCGCTGCAGGATCTGGCCCTGGCTGGCGGCGTACTTGGCGATCATCAGCGCGATGTGCGGCTCGCCGAGGTCGAAGGCGAGATCCGCCAGCGCGCCGCGTTCGTCGAAGCTGAGGGTCTCGGCGAGATGGACCATCCAGCGCTCGGCCAGCACGCGCTCGCCCGCCTCCTGCAGCAACAGGGCGGCCTGCAGGACGCTGGAGGACATGAAGCGCTGCGTGCGCCAGTCGGGGAAGCGCTCGGTTCCCAGCAGCGCGGGATCGACGGGCAGCCCGGCGCGCTCGGCGGCAAGCTGGCCATAGAAGGCGGTCTGGTGCTCGGCGCCGCGCGCGTAGGCGGCGCGGGCCTCGTCGGCGCGGCCGAGCGCCTCCAGCGCGCGGCCCTCCCAGTAGCCCGCCCGACCGGACGAGATCGGCGAGGCGACCGACGCTGCGAAACGGCGGAAGTGCTCGAGCGCGGTGGCGGCATCGCCGAGCTTGCGCAGCGCGATGTAGCCGGCCAGCCATTCCAGTTCGGAATAATCGCCGTACTCGTTCGAGGCGGCCAGCCGGTGCCGGGCCGCGACGCGGTAGGCGGTCCGGTCGGTGTCGTCCCGCATCAGGTCGCGGGCGATCTCGGCGCGGTGCTGTCCCCACATCTCGGGACGGCCGAGACTTTCGGCGCTGTCCGAGCGCTGGTCCATCAGGTCGAGCGCATCGGCCATCCGCCGCTTGCGGAGCCGCCACAGGAACCGCTCGTAGGCGAGGCCGGGATCCCCGGCCAGCGTGCCGGGCACCGCCGCGATGCGGGCATCGACCCCGTCGGCGTCCTCGCGCAGCGCGATGCGGGCCTCGGCCAGCACCTGCCAGTCGGCGGGTACGCGCGGCATCAGGCGGCGGGCGGCGGGGGTATTCCCGGCCCAGAGCAGGGTATCGAGCCGCGCGGTGTGGTGCCGGGCCAGCAGATCGCCATGCCGGGCGAGAAAGACCTCCTCGGTCTCGACATCGAGGGGAAAGTCCCGCCACGCGGTGACGATCAGGCGATCGGCGGCCTCGGCATTCCCGCGCGTCCGCTCGGCGTCGGCGAGGCGCAGGCTGCCGGTGCCGGTCTGCGGGGCATCGGGGCCGAAGTAGAGGCCCAGCGCATCCGCCGACGCCCCCTGCGGAATCGCGTCCTCGCCCCGCCGCCGCATCAGCGGCAGGCCGGGCCAGTCGCCGCAGCGCGCGAGGAAGTCGAGGTAGTCCTCGAACCGGCCCTCGGGCGCGCGCAGCCAGTGCCAGAGCACGACGTCCCGGGCCGGCTGGTCCGGCAGGGTACGGGCGAGGTCCAGTGCGGTCGGCCAGTCCCGGGCCCGCACCGCCTCCATCGCGGCGGCGAGCGTCCGGGCGCGGGCGCTGGTCTGCGCGACGGCCCGTCCGGGCCAGAACGGCGCGGCGAGGGCCGAGGCGGCGGCGGTCATCAGGAAGCTGCGGCGCTGCATCGGGTGGTCCCGTTGTCGTTTGCGTCAGGATCGAAAGCTGCTCGCGCATCACACTAAAGGCGGTTGCAGGGCCGGACAAACGACAAAACCGAGAGGACCCTTGCAGACCGGGGGCAAGGGCGGGTATCCGCCAACCGACCCACGTCACATCCGCGTCATCATCGAAGGGGAAAGCGCCATGTTGAAAGGTTCCATGCCAGCCCTGGTGACGCCGATGAAAGACGGCGCGGTGGATTTCGCCACGCTCGAGGCGTTGGTCGAATGGCAGATCGCCGAGGGCAGCCACGGCCTCGTCCCGGTCGGCACCACGGGCGAAAGCCCGACCCTGACCCACGAAGAACACGAAGCGGTCGTCGAGGCGGTCGTGAAGATCGCCGCCGGGCGGGTGCCGGTGGTGGCGGGCGCGGGCTCGAACAACACCGCCGAGGGCATCCGCCTGATGCGCCACGCGCAGGCGGTCGGCGCCGACGCGGCGCTGGTCGTCACGCCCTATTACAACAAGCCGACGCAGGCCGGTCTGATCGCGCATTACACCGCGCTGCACGACTGCTGCGAGTTGCCGATCATCATCTACAACATTCCCGGCCGCTCGGTGATCGACATGAGCCCGGCGACGATGGGCGAGCTGGCGAAGCTGCCGCGGATCATCGGGGTGAAGGACGCGACCGGCGACATCACCCGGGTGTCGAAGCAGCGGATCACCTGCGGGCCGGACTTCGTCCAGCTCTCGGGCGAGGATGCCAGCGCGCTGGGGTTCAACGCCCACGGCGGTGTGGGCTGCATCAGCGTCACCGCCAACGTGGCGCCGAAGCTCTGCGCCGAGTTCCAGCAGGCCACGCTGGCGGGCGACTATGCCGCCGCGCTGGAGTACCAGGACCGGCTGATGCCGCTGCACGAGGCGATCTTCCTCGAGCCGGGCCTTGCCGGCGCGAAGTACGGCCTGTCGCTGCTCGGGCGCTGTTCGGAAGAGGTGCGCCTGCCGCTGGTCGGGCTGACCGACGGCACCAAGGCGCGCATCCGCGCGGCGATGGAGCACGCCGGGCTGCTCTGATCCCCGGGCACGGGGTGTCCCGCGCGGCATTGCGCCCGCGCGGGCGGCGTCCTAGGTAGGTGCGTCATGGCACAGGGCAAGAAATCCGATCCGAACTCCAAGATCGTCGCCGAGAACCGGCGCGCCCGGCGGGAGTATGCCATCGAGGACGACCTCGAGG
>JAUHZL010000089.1 GCA_030425945.1 Alphaproteobacteria bacterium
TCGACCTGGTGTTCTGCCTGTTTGCCCCGCAGGATGGCGGGGTCGATCACCTCAAGGCGCTGGCTCTGGTCTCGCGCACGCTGCGCGACGCCGCGACCTGCGCCAAGCTGCGCGCGAACGAGGATCCGTCGACCCTGCACGCGATCCTCACCGAAGTGCAGAACACGAAGGCCGCCTGAGACCCGCGCTCAGCCGCGCCAGTCGCCGAACCCGAAAACCAGGTAGTCCCTCGGATAGGCCGCCCGCGCCGCGGCCTCGACACGGGCGTCGTAGAGGCTGTCGAGAAGCCCGACCAGGGGCAGCGGATCGACCAGCGACCCGGACGGACCCGGCAGCCCGTGCCGCGCGGCCAGCGCCGCGACCGTCCCATCGAGGTCGTCTTCCCGCAGGACATGGTCGGACGGGCGAACCGAGGCAAAGCCCTGCACGATGGCCAGTTGCGAGGCCCAAGCCGGCTCGATTCGCAGCGCGGTCTGGCCGGCGAGGTTGGCCTTGAGGAACCTGAGGAAGGCGAGGAAGGCAACGCGGGCGCGATCGGCGTCGAAGGCGGGATCGGGCCACTCGGTGGGCAGCGGAACGCCGTAGGTCTGGACGAGCGCGCTCCGCGTGTCGGCAAAGGCCTTGCGGTCGGTCGGCAGCACCTTTCCCGCGAAGACGGTCCACGCGCGCGCCACGGGATGGCGCAGGACGGTCAGGGCCGTCGCCCCGGGCGCGTCCTTCGACCACGCGCGAAAGTCCTTCTGGGTCATGTCGGTCCGCACGCCGCCCAGCCCGGACAACCAGGCACCGAGGCCGGTCTCGGACGAGGACCGGATCGGCTGGACCAGGACCGGCGCGACCTCGGACGCCTGCCATGTCGGCACCGCCGCCCCGCGCGAGGGCTCGAAACTGGGCAGCGCGTTCAACCCGAAGGCATCGAACTCGGACAGGGCGGCGACCATCTCGTCATAGTTCTCGACCTTGTCCCGCATCGTGCCGGGGTTCTGCTTCTTCAGCGAGGTGTCGAGCGCCGCGATCGTTCCGGACGAGCCGAGGAACCGCGCCACGCCGGACAGCACCTCGGGCCGGAGCGTGTCCTCGTAGGTCAGCTCGAATGCAGTCTGCCCGGTTTCCTGAAGCCCGCGGCGCAGCGCGCCGAAGAAGGCGGTGTTGTCCTCGAGTTGTTCGCGGAACTGCGTCTTGTCGAAGACGACCTTGGCTTCGCGGCGGCTGTCGGCGTCGGTCAGCACCCATTGGTCAAGATAGCGCGCCAGCTTCCACGAGATGTAGCTGTCCAGCGGATTGCGCGTCAGCAGGATCTTGGCGCAGCGCGGATCGGCCAGCGCAGCCTCGCGCACCCGGGGCGCGTGGTCGTGAAACAACCGGAACCCGGGCAGGCCGTCGCGGAATTCCTCGCGTATGCTGGCCACCAGGCGCATGGGGTCCGCTTTGCGCTCCTCCAGCGTGACCCCGAGGTACTCGGTCATCTTCTCGTGGGCGATGAAGTAGGGATTGTAGAGTTCCCCGAAGCACCGCACGTCCGGCAGCGTGTTGAGATTGCGCTCCAGCAGGTTCGACCCGGTGCGCATGCCGCCGAAGATCACGAAGTAGTCGAAGCGCTCGGGCATGGCGGTCCTAGGTCACGAGTTTGGGGCGTTGGCCGCCGGGCAGCATGTCGGCCGGTGCGGCGTCGACCGGGAAGTCGCCGGTCAGGTAGGGCTTCATGCCGGCGTTCTTGAGGTTCTGCAGGAAGGCCCCGAAGCCCGTCAGGTCGGCCATGCGCGGCACCTCGGCCAGCCGTCGGGGCGCACTTGGCTCGATCTCGTCGAGAATGGCCTGCAGATGCTCCATCGGATCGTCGAGGAAGTCCGCGAGCGCCCAGATCCGGATGCGGGCCGGAAGGCCGCGCTGGCGGATCTGGCCAAGGAAATGATCCTCGACCCGCTGCATCCACGCCGCCTCGCGCCGCTTTGCCTCGAAATCCATCTCCGACCTGAACAGCCGGATCGCCCAGGCGCCCGAGATCACCGAGATCTGGGCATTGGGATCCCAGCGGATCAGGTCGTTGATGTCCTGCCGGTCGTAGGGTCCGAGCTGGAAACACTGGCGCTCGCCCCGGGTGTTCCAGATCAGGCTGGTCAGGAAGGCGCGCGGATTGCGGTCGCGCAGGGCGGCGCTGGCGGCCAGCCCCCCCGCGAAGACACGGTCGCCGCCGGAGAACTCGACCTTTTTCCAGTCGAACAGGTGGCCATGCACCCGCGCCCCGGTCCGGCGGGCCAGCCACGGTGCGAACTCGGTGAAGACCTCGTCGAACCCCTGGAACACCGAATAGGGCGCGGCCGTCTTGCCGATGTCCCAGCGGTCCCGCGGAAACCGGCTCTGCATGTAGAGGCCATTACGCCCGATCATCCGCCGCTCGGAGGCCGCGGTGAACACCCGGTCGATCTTCTGCGGGTTCGGTTCGGCCTTGGTCGGCACACCCGCCGCCGACGCGAGGAACGCGTCATAGAGCCGGTTCGCGCCGGGCCAGATCTTGCGGGCAACGAAGCAGTCCGACCGGCGCAGCAGTTGCAGGTGGTCGTCGTAGAAGACGTAGGGCTTCCCCTGCAGGTCGAACTTGGACAGGGTCAGCGACCGGCTTTCGATGTGGTGCGACAGGGCGCGCGCCAAGGTCTGGAAGTAGCTCTCGTCCGGGATCCACACCTTGGCGAAGTAGCGGTCATGCGCGCGGCGGGACTTGTGGGTCAGGATGGCGGACAGCGTTTCGCGGGTCAGGCACCACCATTGCGACCCGATATGGGGTTGCAGGTTCTTCGGGATCCGGCGCCGCACACCCAGCTTGCGTTGCAGCGCAACATAGGCATCGAAGAGCCGACGCCGGGTCTTCCACGAGAACGGGAAGCGCAGCGTGAACCGCTCGTGGTGCAGCCCACCGATGGTCCAGGGGACATCCTCGACGGTCACCGACTCGATGAAGTCGGTACGCGGGTGATCGGCGAGGTAGTCGACAAGCTCCTCGACCGGCCGCAGCGGCATGCAGGACCCGCTGGACAGCAGGACGTGACCGACGCTGGGAAAGTCGGCCAGCATCGTCTCGGCGGCGCCGAGCGTGGCGGCGACCAGCGACCAGGTGCCCCACCGGCAATCGACGCGCGGCGCGAACCGGACGTTATCGAGATCGGCGAGCGATTTCTGGAAGTCCTTCGCCGCCGGGTCGGACACCTTGCGGTCGATGTGAACCACCAGCGGGCAGCCATGCGTGGCCCAGTGCCGGGCTACCTGTGCGGCCCGGTCCAGATCGGCATGGACGAGCATGATGACCCCGAGGCTCATGCCCAGTTCCCCTTCGACATCAGGCCGAGGATCTCGAGTTGCCGCCAGTTGATGTAACGTTCGGACCAGCCGTGCCAGAGGTCGGGCTGTGTCTCGCCCAGTTGCCGGGCATAGGCCTTGTACTCGCGGCTCTTGCCATAGTGCTGCTGGCGGCGGATTTCCTCGGCGCTCTTCTCGACGAAGGTATGCAGGAACTTGGCGTGCAGCAGAATGCCCGAGAACTTCTCGCCGCCGCCCTCCTCGTAGGCGAGATTCAGACCGCGCGGCAGCATCATGTGCGTGCTGTCCAGATAGGCGTAACCCTTCTGCCAGCGCACCAGCGGCAGCTTGTTCAGGGCAGGGGCACGGTTGGGCTGGTCCGCGAAGAAGGCGCGGGCCCGGGGACCGCCCTGGATCCACAGATTGCCGTACTTGTCGTTCCGCTCGATGGTGTAGTTGCCGCTGTCGAACCACGCCACGATCTCGAACGGGTCCTGCCCCTCGGCATAGGGCTGCGCGTCGATCGGGCCCTTGGGATACATGTCGAGCAGCATCGCCGGGCAGACCCTGAGCGACGAGGCATCCATCCAGTCGGTCAGCGCGGCCAGCGGACGGGTGTCGCAGAACGGATAGACGAGGAACTCGTCAACATCGACGCAGAGGCACCAGTGCCGGTGCCCGTACTTGTTGAGCAGCCAGTTCTGCCAGTCCATCCCGAAGCGCGAGCGCCGGTAACTGGCCTTGGTCGTCCAGAGCGAGACGTCCGGCTGTTCGGCGAGATACTCGGCCGAGCCGTCGTCCGAGCCGTTATCGACCATCAGGAAGTGATCGACGCCCAGCTTTCGGTAGTAGTCGAGGAAATAGGCCAGCCGCACCTTCTCGTTGCGCAGCGTCGCAAACAGCAGGATGTGACCGTCCCGGATCTCGGCGGTGCGGTCCCGCGTGCGGGACAGCTGGCGCCGCTTGCGAAAGGCCCGCCAGAGGAGGCGCTTGCGCTCAAGCCGCAGCCGGTATCGCGTCCTCAATCCCAATCGGCCCTGCCCCTGACCCCTGCGTCGGTCGTTCTGCCTGCCTCGACCGCCTGAAGGACGGTCGCGACATGCTGCGACCACTCCGGCGGAACAATCGTCGTTTGTTGTCTGTGTGCAGGCGGACCTGCGATCATCTGTTTAACGACTGTCCTCCAAAGATACATATCGTCGGATTCCACGTAAATCGGAAAGCTGCCCAGCGTTTCGCGGTAGACGGGCAGGTCCGTCAGCACGACGGGACAGCCAAGTGCGGCGGCTTCGAGCGGCGGCAGACCGTAGCCCTCGACGACACTCGGCATCAGCAGTGCGTCTGCCCGGGTATAGAGCGCCGCGAGGGCCCCGTCGGACAGACCCGGGACCTCAAGCACCGTCGTCCCATAAAGGGGCGAGGCTTCGAGCCGCGCGAACTCCGCCTCACTCAGCCAGCCGCGTGACCCGGCGAGGACAAGCGTGGGCAGGCACGGGACCTCGGGGTCCTTCGCGAGGTCTTCCCAAAGGTCGAGCAGCATCATCTGCCGCTTGCGCGGCTCCAGCGTGCCGACCGACAGGAAGAAGCGCGTCATGTCGGCAAGCGTGGCGGGCAGGTCCTGCGGCGCGGGATCGGGGACCGAAACGCCGAGCGGCGCGACCACGCCCGGCGGGACCGGCCCGAGGGACGCCAGAACGGCCTCCGTCGTCGCGCGCGTGGCGGCAGCCGTGTGGATCAGAAGGTCAGCGTGGCGGCACAGGACCTCCATCTTGGTCAGGAACGGCCCAACGGTCCCGGCCCGCGACAGATGCGGGTGGGTCAGCGGGATCGTGTCGTGCACCATGGCGACGACCGGCAACCCGGCGCGGCGCACCTGGCCAAGGAGGTCCGCCCGCAACGTCGTGTGGCCGAGATTGATGCAGGGCGTGCCCTGCGGCACATGACGGCGCAGCATCGCCCAAAGACGCCGATGCACCGAGCGGGCCAAGGCCAATCGGCGCAGGTCGGCCAGCACGCGCCGGTGCGCGACGGATCCGCGCCGGGACAGGCGGCCGAGCAGATCGAGCGGTCCCCACGGAACCCGGCCCTGAAGGCGGTCCATCAGGCCCTGCGCCCCGGTGCGATCGAGGAGCAGGAAACCGAACCGGGTGCGGACCAGGACCCACAACGGCGCAGCGGCACCCAGTCGGTCTGCCAGCCACGCAAGTTCGACCCGATCGACCCCGGTCAGGGTCCGGTCCGGCAACCGGCTGACGAGCCGCGTAAGGTCGAGAAGGCAGGCACCTGCCATCGGCAGCACCTGCCCGCTGGTCACTCGGCCGCGTCGCGGGCCGGAACGATCTCGCTCAGGAACGCCGCGAGTTCATCGCGCAGGTCGGGCCGCTCCAGTCCGAAGGCGATGGTGGCCTGCAGGAACCCGGCCTTCGAGCCGCAGTCGTAGCGCTGGCCGTCGAAACGGTAGCCATAGACCCCGCCGCTGCCGATCTGGGCGGCGATCGCGTCGGTCAGCTGGATCTCACCGCCCGCGCCGGTGGAGGCGCCGTCGAGGGCGTCCATCACGGCGGGCGCCAGGATGTACCGGCCGATGACCGCCAGGTTCGACGGCTGGGTGCCGGCGGCCGGTTTCTCGACCATCGCCTTGACCGAAACCACGCGGCCCATGTCCTCGGCCACGTCGAGGATGCCATATGCGGAGGCCTTCGAGGGCGGCACCTCCATCGCGGCGACCATGTTGCCGCCGATCCCTTCATAGGCTTCGACCATCTGCTTCAGGCAGCCGGTCTCGGCCTGGATGATGTCGTCGGGCAGGATCACGGCGAAGGGCTCGTCCCCGAGCAGCCGCCGGGCGCACCAGACCGCATGGCCGAGACCCTTGGGCTGGGTCTGCCGGATGTAGGCGATGCCGCCCGAGTCCATGTTGGTGGCTTCCAGCACCTTCAGCAGGTCATCCTTGCCCTTGCGCTCGAGCTCGGCCTTCAGGTGCGGCGCCTCGTCGAAGTAGTCCTCGAGCGCCGACTTGCCGCGCGAGGTGACAAAGATGAATTCCTCGATCCCGGCCTCGCGCGCCTCGTCGATGGCGTACTGGATCAGCGGCCGGTCGATCAGCGTCATGATTTCCTTCGGGATCGACTTCGTCGCGGGAAGGAACCGCGTCCCGAGACCTGCGACCGGGAAAATGGCCTTGGTCGGACGGCGTTTCGTATGGGGCATGGGGCAGGGCTTTCCGTTCTAAAAATGACTGTCGTCGAGGTCGTCACCGGCCCGTTGCCGGGCCGAGTCAGAGCTTGCCGCAAGGCTGACACAGATTGCCAATGAGGTCTAATCGAAGGGATAGGCAACTGTAGAAAAAGAATAAATCTGCCGATCAGGGCTTCTGCAACGCAGCATCCCCGCGTGCAAATCGGCGCGTGGCGAGCTCACGACGCGCCCGGTCGAGGCGCCGGGCAGGCTGGATCAGCGGACCGGAACGCTCGGACCGGCCCCAAACCCCGCCGGAATGCAGCCAGTAGCCGTCCGGGTGATAAGCGACCCGGTGATATCGGCTGTCGGGCGTGAACAGGAACAGGGTCACGACATGCCCCTCCGCCACGCACCGGGCGGCCCGGGCGCGGGCGGCTTCGCCGTGGCGACGCCACGCAACGAAGGCCAGCCCTTCGCGGTCGAGCGCGGCCTCGCGGAACAGCCTGCGGGTACTGCGCTCGGTCCGGATCGGGGGCAGGTCGCGCAAGTCCGGCGCGCGTTTCCGGCTTCCGGCGTCGAAGCTGGCGAGCAGGCGCAGGACGGTATCGGGTTGCACCCGCCCGAGCCGCATCAGGCGCAGCAATCGTAGCCGCTGCGCGCCGCGCATCCGGTTCACGCCCGCCTCGATCAGGTGCAGGGGCGCATGCTTGGTCAGGAAGGCAACCGTGCTGCGGCCGTGATCCTCCAGCGTGGCGGGGATGGTTCCGCTGAGGCGGCGCGCACTCGGCGCAAGCCCGTGGTGAACCTCGGCCCAGGGCACGACGGCGGTCAGGTGCCCGGCCTGCGACAGCCGCAGGTTCACGTCGCTGTCGTCGAGGAAGTAGCGGAACACCGGATCGAAACCGCCTGCCGCGCGCAGGACGGAGGCGCGGTAGGCAACATTGGTGCCCATGGCCTCGGGCGCCGTTCCGTTCTGCCAGCCGGCGAGGCTGATCCGGTCCGGGGGCACCGGACGAACCTCATGCTCGGCCAGACGCGAGACAGTCTCGCCCCGCCACTGGAAGTCGATCCCGTTGCGGGCGCGGACGAACCCGGCCGCAACGGCAACCTCGGGCGTCTCGAAGGCCGCCACGAGGCCCGCCAGCCAGTTCGGTTCCGGAACGGCGTCGTCATCGATGAAGGCAACAACGTCGCCTTGCGCCTGCGCCAGACCGGCGTTCCGGGCGGCCGAGATGTTCGGCTCGTCGAAGGGCACGCAGATGACATGCTCGGCCACGCCGGCGGACGCGACGGCATCGAGCGCCGCCTGATCGCCGACGACGATGACCTCGAAGGGAAAGAAGCTCTGGTATTTCAGCGCCGTCAGGGTCAGGCGCAGGGACGGTCCACGGTCACGGCTGACGATGATGACCGAGGCGAGCATCTCAACCGGTCCCCATCTCCCGCAGGGCCGCTTCGATACGGGGCACGTCCTCGGGGTTGTTCAGCTCCCAGAAGACACGGCCCCGGGCCTCGACCTCGACGCAGAGCACCGTGCGCCCGTTCTCGAGGAAGCGCAGTTGCTCCAGTCCTTCGAGTTGCTCCAGCGGCCCGACCGGCCAGGTCGCATAGTGGTCGAGGACATCGGGGCGATAGGCGTAGCACCCGACATGGTGGAAGACGTCGCTGGGAGCCTCCGGCGCCGGGGTCGCAGCGGTGAAGGGTATGACTTCCTTGGAGAAATAGAGCGCCTGGTGCTGCGCGCCGAACACCGCGGTCGTGCCGCCGACGCGGCCCGCCGCCCGGTCGGCCCTGAGGGCCGCGAGCGTGGCACCGTCGCAGCGCAGCACGGGTGTGGCGAGGTCGGCGTCGGGCGCGGCCCGCAGCCCGGCGACGAGATCCGAAACGAACCAGGCCGGGGTCAGCGGCGCGTCCCCCTGAAGGTTGACGACGATCTCGGGCCGGTGGTCGATCTTGGCGATCACCTCGGCGCAGCGCTCGGTCCCGTTGCGGCAGGCCTCCGATGTCATGACGACCTCGGCCCCGAACCCTTCGGCCTCGGCCCGGATGCGGTCGTCGTCCGTCGCCACCACGACGCGGGGCCCGCCGGGCACGGCCATCGCGGCGTCCCAGCTGCGCCGGATCAGGGTCCGCGCGACGCCATCCGCCCCCCGCAGGGCAACGAGCGGCTTCCCCGGGTACCGGGTCGAGGCATAGCGCGCGGGAATGACGATCAGGACGCTCATTCGGACCCGGCGGGCACGAGAAGAACGCCCGGCGCATAGGCGATGAAGAAGGGATTGGCGTAGCCGGGCTTGCCGTAGGTGAACGGCGCGTGATCCTCGAACCGGATCATCAGCCCCCCCGCCCCGCGCAACACCGCGTCACCCGCGGCGGTATCCCACTCCATCGTGCGGCCGAGCCGGGGATAGAGGTCCGCCTCGCCCGCCGCGACAAGGCAGAACTTCAGGGACGACCCGGCGGAGGTCATGTCGCGCACGGCATAGCGGCCGATATAGGCGTCGGTCGCCGCG
>JAUHZL010000474.1 GCA_030425945.1 Alphaproteobacteria bacterium
GGCTTCACCGCCCTCCGGAGAAGATTACTGGGAAGGAGGAACCCATGAACGGAGCCGATACGGCCTGGATCATCGTGGCCACCGCGCTCGTGCTGTTCATGACGCTGCCGGGCCTCGCGCTGTTCTACGGCGGGCTTGTGCGGGCACGGAACGTGCTGAGCGTCTTCATGCACTGCTATGCCATCGCCTGCCTGATGAGCGTGCTCTGGCTGGCGGCGGGCTATTCGATCGCCTTCGGGGACGGCAACGCGCTGTGGGGCGGCCTCGGCAAGGCGTTCCTGTCCGGCGTGGACGCGGACAGCCTGTCGGGCACCCTGCCCGAGGTTCTGTTCTTTGCTTTCCAGATGACCTTCGCGATCATCACGCCCGCGCTGATCGTCGGCGCCTATGTCGAGCGGATCGGCTTCGGCTTCGTGCTGCTCTTCTCGGCGCTGTGGATGCTGCTCTGCTATGCGCCCGTGACGCACTGGATCTGGGGCGGCGGGTTCCTCGCCGATGGCGGCATCTTCGGCGAGACCGGTGTGCGCGACTTCGCGGGCGGCATCGTGGTGCATGAAACCGCGGGTCTGGCGGCGCTGGTCCTCGCGGTGATGCTGGGCGCGCGCCGCGAGAAGGCGAAGCCGCCGCACAATCCGGGCATGGTGATGATCGGCGCCGCGATGCTGTGGGTCGGCTGGTTCGGGTTCAACGGCGGCTCGCAGTTGGCGGCCGACGGCGGCGCGGCGATGGCGCTGACCGTCACCCATGTTTCGGCGGCGACCGCGTCGCTGACGTGGGCGCTGTGGGAGCGGATCAAGTTCGGCAAGGCGTCGCTCGTCGGTCTCGTGACTGGGACGATCGCGGGCCTCGCCTCGATCACGCCGGCCTCGGGCTTCGTCGGCCCGGTCGAGGCGCTGATCATCGGCGCGATTGCCGGCATCCTCTGCCAGGAGGCGGTCAACCTTGTGAAGAACAAGCTGCACCTCGATGATACGCTGGACGTTTTCGCCGTTCACGGCGTCGGCGGCATCTTCGGGACGATCATGATCGCGGTCTTCGGCGCGGGCAGTTTCGCCGCCCAGCTGGGCAGCCTCGCCATCGTCGGGGTCTACACGGTCGTGGTAACGGTGATGATCGCGCTGACGGTGAAGCTGGTGACGCCGCTGCGCGTCGATGCCGAGACCGAGGTCAACGGGCTCGACCTGTCGGCCCATGGCGAGCGGGCTTACGACCTGACGTCCTGAGGCGCGCGCCAATCCTGCACAGGGCATCCGGGGTTGCCGACGCGCCCCGGGTGCCCGCCGCCCGCCCGGTCAGCCGCCGTGCAAGGACCGGGCGCGCTCTTCGAAGGCCCGCACGATCCGCTGCATGGCCTCGGTGAAGAACAGCCCCGCTGCGCCCTGCAACACCCTGTTCTTGAACTCGAAATCCACGCTGAAATCGACCTCGCACCCGCCTTCGGGATGGTCGCGGAAGGCCCAGGTCGAGTGCATGTGCCTGAACGGCCCGTCGAGATAATCGGTCTCGATCTTCAGTGCCTCGTCCCACAACCGCACGCGACTGCCGAAGCGCTCACGGAAGACCTTGAAGGACACCACCAGGTCTGCCGCCATCTCGCGCCCGCCAGGCACCGGGGTGATCGAACGGATGCGGGCCGCCGCCGTCCAGGGCAGGAATTCCGGGTAGCGGGCGACATCGGAGACGAGATCGTACATCTCCTGGGCGCCATAGGGCATCCGGCGGGTTTCAGCGTGCTGCGTCATGACATCTGTTGCGGCTCGTTCAGGTTTCGGGCCATGTCGGCTGAAACGAACCGAGATTCAAGGGGGCGTCATGGCGCAACCAGC
>JAUHZL010000090.1 GCA_030425945.1 Alphaproteobacteria bacterium
GCCGGGGCCGCCGCCCTCTGGTACGGCGCGCAGCCCGAAACGATGGTCGCGGTGACCGGCACCAACGGCAAGACCAGCGTCGCCAGCTTCACGCGGCAACTGTACCAGGGCCTCGGCCTGCGCGCCGCCAACATCGGCACCACCGGCATCGAGGGCGATTACCAGGGCGCAACCGGCCATACCACGCCCGACACCCTGACCCTGCACCGGCTGCTCGCCGACATGGCGGGGCAGGGCGTCACGCATGCCGCGATGGAGGCCTCGTCGCATGGCCTCGACCAGCGCCGCCTCGACGGGGTGCGGCTTGCGGCGGCGGGGTTCACCAACTTCAGCCAGGATCACCTCGACTACCACGGCACGATGGACGCCTATTTCGAGGCGAAGATGGGCCTGTTCACCCGGCTTCTGCCGCCCGACGGCTGGGCGGTCGTGAACCTCGACGATCCGAAGGGGCCGATGGTGGCCGAGATCGCCTATGACGCGGGCGTGTCGGTGCTGGGCACCGGGCGGCGGTCCGAGGCCGACCTGCGCCTGCTGGGCCAGCGCTTCGACGCCACCGGGCAGGAGATGCGCTTCGACTTCGCGGGCCAGGCGTTCCAGACCCGCCTCGATCTGATCGGCGGCTTCCAGGCCGACAACGTGCTGGTGGCGCTGGGCCTCTTGCTGGCGCTCGGCATCGACATCGAGGAACTCGTGCCGCTCCTGCCCAAGCTGACCACGGTGCGCGGCCGGATGGAACGCGCGGGCGCACGGGCGAACGGGGCCAGCGTCTTCGTCGATTACGCCCACACCCCCGACGCGCTGGTCACCGCCTGCCGCGCCATCCGCCCGCATGTGCTGGGCCGCCTCGTGCTGGTGTTCGGCGCGGGCGGCGACCGCGACCGCGGCAAGCGCCCGCTGATGGGGGCCGCCGCGCGCGAGAACGCCGATGTCGTCTTCGTCACCGACGACAACCCGCGCAGCGAGGATCCCGCGCTGATCCGCGCAGCGATCCGGGCCGAGGTGCCCGACGCAACCGAGGTGCCCGACCGCGCCGAGGCGATCCTGCGCGGCGTCGATGCGCTGGGGCCGGGCGACGTGCTGCTGATCGCGGGCAAGGGCCACGAGTCGGGCCAGATCGTCGGCGACACCGTCTATCCCTTCGATGACGTGGAACAGGCGAGCGTGGCGATTGCCGCGCTCGACGGGCGGCTGCCATGACCGCGCTCTGGACCGCCGCCGACGCCCAGGCCGCCACCGGGGGCAGCGGACCCGGGGGCTGGACGGCCACCGGCGTCTCGATCGACACCCGCACGCTGGTCCCGGGTGACCTGTTCGTGGCGCTGACCGATGTGCGCGACGGCCATGATTTCGTGGCGCAGGCGCTCGACAAGGGGGCGGCCGCGGCCCTCGTCAGCCGGGTGCCCGAGGGCGTGCCCGGCGATGCGCCGCTGCTGATCGTTCCCGACGTGCTGGAGGGGCTGCGCGGCCTTGGCCGCGCGGCGCGGGCCCGGACCGGGGCGCGGGTGCTGGCGATCACCGGCTCGGTCGGCAAGACCTCGGCCAAGGAGATGGCGCGCGCCGCCCTCTCGGCGCAGGGCCGCACCCATGCCGCCGAGGCGAGCTACAACAACCACTGGGGCGTACCGCTGACGCTGGCCCGGATGCCGGCCGACACGGCCTTCGCCGTCATCGAGATCGGCATGAGCAACCCCGGCGAGATCACCCCGCTGTCGCGCCTCGCCCGGCCCGATGTCGCGCTGATCACCACGGTCGCGCCCGCCCACCTCGCCTCCTTCGAGTCGATCGAGGGCATCGCGCACGAGAAGGCCAGCCTGATGGACGGCCTGACCCCGGGGCAGGGGATCGCGATCCTGAACGCCGATATCGCCACGACGCCGATCCTCGTCGACCACGCCCGCGCGCTGCGGGTCGAGCAGGTGATGTTCGGCACCGCCGAGGCCGCCGACTGGCGGCTCGGGCAGGTCCAGCAGACCGAGGACAGCGTGCAGGCGCAGGCGCAGGCGGGCGACCTGCCGATCCTCTTCAAGCTCGGCGGTCCCGGCGCGCATCACGCGATGAACGCGCTCGGTGTGCTGGCCGCCTGCAAGGCGCTCGGCGCGGACCTCGTGCGCGCCGTGCTCGGCCTGTCGGACTGGGTCCCGCCCGAGGGGCGCGGCACCCGCGAGCGCCTCGTGCTCGACCCCGACGACGACGCGGCGGTGGTCACGCTGATCGACGACGCCTTCAACGCGAACCCCGCCTCGCTCGCCGCGGCCCTCGACGTCTTCGCGCAGGTCCAGCCGCGCGACGGGCAGGGCAACGTGATCCGCGGCCGCCGGGTCGCCATCCTGGGCGACATGCTGGAGCTCGGGCCGACCGAGGCGCAGCTGCACGCCGACCTCGCCCGCCACCCGGCGATGGAGCGCATCGCGCTCGTGCATTGCGTCGGGCCCCGGATGCGCCACCTCTGGGACGCGCTGCCCGAGGACCGGCGCGGCCAGCGGGTCGAGGCGGTGGACGATCTTCTGCCCGTGCTCAAGACCCTGATCCGTCCGGGCGACATCCTGCTCGTGAAGGGATCGAAGGGCAGCAAGGTGTCCCGTGCCGTTGACGCGCTCAGGAAATTGGGGCAGGCGACGCAGGCCCGCACGACGGGTGGGGACAACGGGCAAGGGGCCGAGTGAGATGCTGTACTGGTTGACCGGGTTTTCCGACGGGGGCGACCTCTTCAACCTGTTCCGCTACATCACCTTCCGCGCGGGCGGCGCGTTCTTCACCGCGCTGATCTTCGGCTTCCTGTTCGGACGGCCGCTGATCAACATCCTGCGCCGCAAGCAGAAATTCGGCCAGCCGATCCGCACCGACGGCCCCGAGGGGCACCTCGTCACCAAGCAGGGCACGCCCACCATGGGGGGCTTGCTGATCCTCTCGGCGCTGGTGCTGGCGACGCTGCTCTGGGCGCGGCTCGACAACGGCTATGTCTGGGTGCTGCTCTTTGTGACCGTGGGCTTCGGCCTGATCGGCTTCACCGACGACTATCACAAGGTCACCAAGCGCAGCCATGACGGGCTGTCGGGCAAGCTGCGTCTGGCGCTCGGCTTCCTGATCGCGGCCATCGCCGGGATCGCCTCGTCCTGGATGCACCCGCCCGAGCTGTCGAACTACCTCGCGCTGCCCTTCTTCAAGGACACGCTGATCTGGCTCGGCTGGCTCTTCATCCCGTTCTGCATGCTGGTGGTCGCGGGGGCCGCGAACGCGGTCAACCTGACCGACGGGCTCGACGGGCTGGCGATCATGCCGGTGATGATCGCGGCCGGCACGCTGGGCGTCATCGCCTATGCCGTCGGCCGGGTCGACTTCACCGAGTATCTCGACGTCCACTACGTGCCCGGCACCGGCGAGATCTTCGTCTTCACCGCGGCGCTGATCGGCGGCGGCCTCGGCTTCCTGTGGTACAACGCACCGCCCGCCGCCGTCTTCATGGGCGACACCGGCAGCCTCGCGCTCGGCGGCGCGCTCGGGGCGATCGCGGTCGCCACCAAGCACGAGATCGTGCTGGCCATCGTCGGTGGCCTCTTCGTGGTCGAGGCGCTGTCGGTCATCATCCAGGTCGCCTATTTCAAGATGACCGGGAACCGGGTGTTCCTGATGGCCCCGATCCACCACCATTTCGAGAAGAAGGGCTGGCAGGAGCCGCAGATCGTGATCCGGTTCTGGATCATCTCGCTGATCCTCGCCCTGATCGGCCTGGCGACCCTGAAGGTCAGATGAGCGCCCCGGTCCGTGACACCCGTGCGATGATCGCGGGCATGGACCCGCGCCGCCAGCCCGGCCTGTGGCACTTCGTGGCGCTGGACGACCCCGCCCGCGCCGCAACGCTCGCCCCGCACGCCCTCGCGGTGATGGCCGAACCGGAGGGGCCGTCGCTGGTGCTGTCCGATGCGCTCGCCCGGGCCGAGGGGCTCGCGACCGAACTGCCGATGGCGCAGATCACGCTGCACGTCCGCTCCGCCCTCGATGGCGTCGGCCTGACCGCCGCCGTGGCCGAGGTGCTGACCGCCGCCGCGATCCCCTGCAACGTCATCGCGGGCGCACGGCACGACCATATCTTCGTTCCGGAGGCCGACGCCGACCGCGCGGTTCGCCTCCTTCAGGCGCGCGCGGCAGAGGAGCGGCAGAGATGATCCCGGTGCGCGGTGTCGAGGGGCAGAGGATCGCGGTTCTGGGCCTCGGGCGCAGCGGTCTGACCGCGGCGCGCGCGCTCGTCGCCGGCGGGGCCGAGGTGCTGGGCTGGGACGACGGTCCCGCCGGGCGCGCGGCGGCCGAGGCCGAAGGCCTCGTGCCCCAGGACCTGACCCGCGCCGACTGGAGCACCATCGCCGCCCTCGTGGTCTCGCCGGGCATCCCGCATCTCTACCCCGCGCCGCACCCGGTGATCGCCGCCGCGATGACGGCGGGCGTACCGGTCGACAACGACGTGGGCCTCTTCTTCCGCTCGCTCGCGACGCCGGACTGGGACAGCTTCGACACCGCCCCGCGCGTGGTCGCGGTCACCGGCTCGAACGGCAAGTCCACCACCTCGGCGCTGATCCACCACGTGCTGACCCGGGCCGGGCGCGACAGCCAGCTCGCGGGCAACATCGGGCGCGGCGTGCTCGACATCGACCCGCCCGGCGACGGCGGCGTGGTGGTGCTGGAGCTTTCCAGCTACCAGACCGACCTCGCCCGCGCCCTGACGCCGGACATCGCGGTCTTCACCAACCTCTCGCCTGACCATCTCGACCGCCACGGCGGGATGGGGGGCTATTTCGCGGCCAAGCGTCGCCTCTTCGCCGAGGGCGGGCCGGACCGGGCCGTGATCGGCGTGGACGAGGCCGAGGGCCGCTACCTCGCCAACCAGCTCGCCGAAGGCCCGGCCGACGACCGGGTTATCCGGATCTCGACCGGCCGGCTGTCGGGGCCGGGCTGGCTGGTGCAGGCGCGCAAGGGGTTCCTGACCGAGTGGCGCAAGGGGCGCCAGGTCGCCTCGATCGACCTGCGCCCGATCGCGGGCCTGCCGGGCGCGCACAACCACCAGAACGCCTGTGCCGCCTTCGCCGCCACGCGCGCCCTCGGCCTCGCCCCGCGCGAGATCGAGGCGGGCTTCGCCAGCTTCGCGGGCCTGCCGCACCGCAGCCAGATCGTCGGCGACCGGAACGGAGTGCGCTTCGTCAACGACTCGAAGGCCACCAACGTGGACGCCGCCGCCAAGGCGCTGGCGGCCTTCGCGAAGATCCGCTGGATCTGCGGCGGGCTCGAGAAGGACGGCGGCCTCGACGGGCTGGGCGTCGGCCGGGCCAACGTGGTCAAGGCCTATGTCATCGGGCGCGAGGCGGCGGCCTTCGCCCTGAAGCTGGGCGACATGCCCTCCGAGGTCTGCACCACGATGGAGACCGCCGTCACCCGTGCTGCGGCCGAGGCCGAACCGGGCGAGACGGTGCTGCTCGCCCCCGCCGCGGCCAGCTTCGACCAGTACGACAATTTCGAACAGCGCGGCGACGACTTCACCGCCCGCGTCCGGGCCCTGCTGGCCGGGGGCTGAGCCCTCCTTCTTCTTGGCCCAAGTACTCCCGCGCGCAGCGCCCCGGCCGCAGGCCGGGCAAGGGCGTGGCCACGCCCTTGGCGCCCCCCTCGGGCGGCGCACCGACGCCGCACCGACGCGATACCGACGTGATACCGACGTGGCACCGACACCCCCTGTCGCCCCGTCGGCACCCGCTCGCGCAGGGCGGAACGCGCGGGTAGCGCGGCGCGCCCGGCTGCGGTATGCTCGCCCCACGAGACCCGGAAAACCGGGCGGTCCGAGGCAGTCGAGGCGGTAACCCCATGACGGAAATGGTCTATGGCACGGTCGTGCCGCAGCCAAACGAGGCGATTCTTCCGCGCTGGTGGCGCACCGTGGACAAGCCGACGATCGTGGCGATCCTGCTCCTGTTCGCGATCGGCCTGCTCCTCGGCTTCGCCGCCTCCCCCCCGCTCGCCGAGCGCACCGGCAAGGACCCCTTCTTCTACGTCGAGCGGCAGGCACTCTACGGCTGCATCGCCTTCACGCTGATGTTCGTCCTGTCGATGCAGCCGCCCGAAACCGCGCGGCGCTTCGCCCTGACCCTGCTGGCGCTGGCGCTGCTCGGGCTTCTCGCGCTGCCCTTCGTCGGCACCAATCTCGGCAAGGGGGCGGTGCGCTGGCTGGCGCTGCCGGGGATGACGCTGCAACCGGTGGAGTTCGTGAAGCCCGGGATGCTGGTCTTCAGCGCCTGGCTGATCGCGGCGAGCTACGATCCCAAGGGGCCGCCGGGCAAGCTCGCGTCCTTCGCCGTCACGCTCGTCGTCGTCGGCCTGCTGGCGCTGCAGCCGGACTTCGGGCAGGCGAGCCTCGTGCTGGCGGGCTGGCTGGTGCTCTTCTACCTCTCCGGGGCGTCGATCGTACCGCTCGTTCTCGTGCTCGGCCTCGCCGCCGCGGGGGGCGTGCTGGCTTACGGGATGTCGGACCACTTCGCAGGACGGATCGACGGCTACTTCGCCGCCGAGGTCGATCCGCGCTCGCAGATCGGCTACGCCACCGACGCGATCCGCTCGGGCGGGTTCTTCGGCGCGGGGCTGGGAGAAGGCTCGGTCAAGTGGACGCTGCCCGATGCGCATACCGACTTCATCATCGCGGTCGCCGCCGAGGAATACGGCTTCTTCGCGGTGTCGGTGATCCTCGGTCTCTTCGCCTTCATCGTGGCGCGCAGCCTGCTGCGGCTCCGGGCGGAGCGCGACATCTTCATCCGGCTCGCGGGGGCGGGCCTCGTGCTGATGTTCGGCGCGCAGGCCTTCATCAACATGGGCGTCGCGGTGCGCCTGTTGCCGACCAAGGGCATGACGCTGCCCTTCATCAGCAACGGCGGCTCGTCGCTGGTGGCCTCGGGTATCGCGATGGGGCTGGTGCTGGCCTTCACCCGGACCCGCCCGCGCGGCGACATCGAGGACATCTTCCAGCGGCGGCAGGCGCGCCGATGACCGCGCCCCTGCTGGTGATCGCGGCCGGGGGCACCGGCGGGCACATGTTTCCGGCGCAGGCGCTGGCCGAGGCGATGCTGTCGAAGGGCTGGCGGGTGACCCTGACCACCGACGCGCGCGGGGCCCGCTATACCGGCGGCTTTCCCTCGGCGGTCGAGGTGCAGGTGCTGGCCTCGGCCACCTTCGCGCGCGGCGGGGTGCTGGCCAAGGCGCTGGTGCCGCTGCGGGTGCTGGGCGGGGTGCTGGGCGCGCTCCGGCGGTTCCGGCGCGATCGCCCGGCGGTCGTGGTCGGCTTCGGCGGCTACCCGGCGATCCCGGCGATGGGGGCGGCATGGCTGATGCGCCTGCCGCGCGCGCTGCATGAACAGAACGGCGTGCTGGGACGGGTGAACCAGGTCTTCGCGCGGCGGGTGGACGTGGTCGCCTGCGGCACCTGGCCGACGAGCCTGCCCGAGGGCGTCACCGGCCATCCGACCGGCAACCCGGTCCGCGCGGCGATCCGCGCGCGGGCGGGCGTGCCCTACCAGCCGCCCGGCGACGGGCCGCTCCGGGTGCTGATCCTCGGCGGCAGCCAGGGCGCGCGCATCCTGTCGGACGTGGTCCCCCCGGCGCTGGCGGGCCTGCCCGAGGCGCTGCGCGGACGGCTCGCGGTGGCGCACCAGGCCCGGCCCGAGGATGTCGACCGGGTGATGCGCGCCTATGCGAAGGCCGACATCAGCGCCGAGGTCGAGACCTTCTTCCACGACGTGCCCGAGCGCCTTGCCGCGGCGACGCTGGTGATCGCGCGCTCCGGCGCCTCGACCGTGGCCGACCTGACGGTGATCGGGCGGCCCGCGATCCTGATCCCCTATGCCGGGGCGATCCGGAACGAGCAGACTGCCAACGCGCGCGGCATGGTGGACGCGGGCGCGGCGATCCTGATCCCTGAGAGCCTGCTCGACGCCGAGATGCTGTCGGGCCATGTCGCCAGCGTGCTGACCCAGCCCGCGGCGGCGGCGTCGATGGCGCAGGCCGCCCTGTCGGTCGGCAGGCCCGATGCCACCGAGCGGCTCGACGAGATTGTCGAGGCACTTTCCGCGCGGGCGTGATAGGCCCCCAGACTCAGACCCCGTGACCCGAGAGAGACACCGAGACCGATGAACGCCGCTGCCGCCGCCCGCGCCGCCACCGCCACCAAGCTGCCGACGCAGCTTGGCCCGATCCACTTCACCGGCATCGGCGGCATCGGCATGTCGGGCATCGCCGAGGTCCTGATCACGCTGGGCTACACGGTGCAGGGCTCGGACCTGAAGGGCTCGAAGATCACCGAGCGGCTGGAGCGCCTCGGCGCGCGGGTGTTCATCGGGCAGGCGGCCGAGAACCTCGCCGAGGCCGAGGTCGTGGTGATCTCGTCCGCGATCAAGCCGGGCAATCCCGAACTGGAAGAAGCCCGCCGCCGCGGCCTGCCCGTCGTGCGCCGGGCCGAGATGCTGGCCGAACTGATGCGGCTGAAGTCGAACGTCGCCATCGCGGGCACCCATGGCAAGACCACGACGACGACGCTGGTCGCGACCCTGCTCGATGCAGGCGGGATCGATCCGACGGTGATCAACGGCGGGATCATCCATGCCTACGGCTCGAACGCGCGGGCCGGGGCGGGCGAATGGATGGTGGTCGAGGCCGACGAGTCGGACGGCACCTTCAACCGCCTGCCCGCCACCATCGCGATCGTGACCAACATCGACCCCGAGCACATGGAGCACTGGGGCACGCTGGAGAACCTGCGCAAGGGCTTCACCGATTTCGTCTCGAACATCCCGTTCTACGGCCTCGCGGTCTGCTGCACCGATCACCCCGAGGTGCAGGCGCTGGTCGGCCGCCTGACCGACCGCCGGGTGGTCACCTTCGGCTTCAACGCGCAGGCCGACGTGCGCGCGGTCAACCTGCGCTACGCGGG
>JAUHZL010000091.1 GCA_030425945.1 Alphaproteobacteria bacterium
CCTCGACCACTTCGCCCGCGGCCTCGTACCCCGGAACCAGCGGATAGCCGAACCCGGGAAAGGCGGGCATCTTGCCCGACCAGATCAGTTTCTCGGTGCCGGTGGAAATGCCGGAGTGGTCGATGTCCACGACGATGTCGGCCGCACCCGGGCTGGCCAGCGCGAGGTCCTGCACCTGAATGGCTTCCGGGCCGGTCAAGACGATCGCGGTCGTGTGCATTCCAATCTCCGCTGCTGCCGTGTCCCGTGTAGGGATTCTCTGACAGGTGTTGTTGTAATCCTACCCTGACATACATAGGTGTCAACTAAATTGGACACCTTGACCGCCAACAATCGTCGGACAGCGGGTCAGGACGGCTTTCTTGCGGTCACCACGCTGGTGACGAAGGGCCTGTGGGTGCGGGGAATCGCGATATCCTCGAACCCGGCAGCCTTCAGAAGCGCCGCGATCCGCGACGGGCTCCGGGTCTGACCGGTCTGCATCGCCAGGGTGTAAAGCGCGAAGTACACATCGCCCGCCCGGTTCGGCCTGTCATCGCCGAGCATCGGCTCGGACACGATCAGCTGCCCGCCCGGCGGCAGCGCGGCAAAGACGCGGGCCAGCAGGGCGGTCACCGTCGCGTCGGCGTGGTCGTAGAGCACCCGGACAAGGCTGATCGCGTCATGCCCTTCGGGCAGCGCGTCATCCCTGAACGAGCCCGGGACAATCGCGGTCCCTTCCGGCACCTCCGCCTTGGCCACCACGGCCGGCAGGTCGAACAGGGTCAGGTCGAGGTCCGGCGCAACGTCCTGCACCGCGCGCAGGAACGCCCCGGTGCCGCCGCCCACGTCCATCAGCCGCCGGACACCGTCCAGCGAAACCGTCCGCAGCGTTTCCTCGGCCACGAGGCCCTGGGTATCGGACATCAGCCGGGAATAGGTCGCGGCGGTCTCCGGGTCCCGGGCGCCCTGCGCGCCGAAGACGTAGGGCCAGAAATTCGCAAGCTCCGCCTCGGCCCCGGCGCGGAACACCGCTTCCGGATCGGCGAGGTCGCGATAGAGCACCTCGTGGTGCCGGATCATCTGCGCCAGCCCGGGAACCCCGGGCAGCGCGGCACCGAGCCGACCCAGCCCGTAGCGCCCGTCGCGGTGACGGCGCAGCAGGCCCAGCGCGGCAGCGGCGCGGCACAGGATCTCGGCCTTGTCCACGTCGAGGCCGCTGCGCACGGCGATCTTCCAGACCGGCAGCGGGGCATGTGCCAGGATGTCGGGCAGGTCGAACCGCACGAAGGCGGCCAGCACCTGGCTGTGCACGAACCCTGCGACCAGGTCGAACAGGCGTTCGCCGTCCCGTCGCGCCACGCCGCGCGTCAGGCGACTGGCGCTGGCGCGGCTCTGGAACCGGCGCGATCCGGCGAGGCGCACCCACCAGCGATAGAAACTGTCGCGTTCGGGCAGGAACCCGAAACGCCGCCAGGGCCGGAAGGCGGGGGCACTGTCGCTCATCAGGCCGACCGGGCCACGACGGGGGCGACGGGCGTCAGGCGCTCGGCCTGCTTGCGCACCATCTCGCAGAGGCTGGCCTCGCCTGGACAGGACGGGATCGAGGCGATGGCACCGCCGAGAATATCGTTGAGCCGCTTGATCGCGCCCTGCACGCCATAGGCCTGCACCGCGTTCGGGCGGGCGTGGATCTCGTCCTGCCCGGCGGGCTTGCCCAGCGTCTCGGCATCGTAGAGCGCGTCGCGCAGATCGTCGGCGACCTGGAAGGCCTCGCCGATGCGGGCCCCGAGCTCGGTCCAGGCCTCCGGCTCCTCGCCCGCGGCGATCGCGCCCATCCGGGTGGCGGCGGTGAACAGGGCGCCTGTCTTGGCGCGGTGATAGGCGGACAGGTCGACCTGTGCCTCGCTCTCCCAGCCCTGCCCGGCGCAGATGCCGCCCGGCATGCCGGTGAACCACGCCAGTTCCCGCACCAGCTTCAGGCCACGGACCGGGTCGCTCTCGGCCGCCTTGGCGACGACGTCGAAGGCCATGACGATCAGCGAGTCGCCGGTCAGCAGCGCCAGCGGCTCGGAAAAGGCGACATGCACCGTCGGCTTGCCGCGCCGCATGTCGGCGTCGTCGAAGCAGGGCATGTCATCGTGGACGAGGCTGGCGCAGTGAATCAGTTCGATGGCGGCGGCGGCGGCATTCGACAGCGCGGGACGGTCGTCCCCGCAGGCCACCGCGACGCTGAGACAGATGGTCGGACGGATCCGGGCCCCGCCCGGCGTCACCGCATAGCCCAGCGCACCGGCCAGTTTCGGAGGAACGCTGCCTGACTGCCCGGCCGCAATCGCGGCCTCGAGCGTGGTCTCGATCCGGCTCTTCAGTCCCATGCGGTCTCCTACGTCTGCCGATTTGCCCTGCAATTCTGACAGGACATGTGTAAATTAGACTGGACACATGGCGTGAGTCTGTCAACAGTCTTGGACAGGGGGTTGAGCCATCATGCAGACATCGTCCGATCGGATCGTGGTGATCGGGGCCGGTATCGCCGGTCTCTCTGCCGCGCTGCGCCTCGCCGGGGCCGGGCGCGAGGTGATGGTGCTCGAGCGGGCCGCGACCCCCGGCGGCAAGATGCGCACCGTGCCCAGCGCCGCCGGACCGGTGGACGCGGGACCGACGGTGATGACCCTGCGCCCCGTCTTCGAAGCCCTGTTCGAGAGTGTCGGTGCCCGGCTGTCCGACCATGTCACCCTGCACCCCGAGACGGTGCTGGCCCGGCACTGGTGGTCGGATGGCAGCCGCCTCGACCTGCATGCCGACCCGGAAGCCAGCGCCGCCGCCGTGCGCGACTTCGCCGGGGCGAAGGCGGAAGGCGAGTTCCGCGCCTTCTCGGCCGAGGCCGCCCGCCTGTTCCAGACCTTCGACGCGCCGATCATGCGCAGCGCCAGTCCCGGCATCGCGGGCCTGATCCCCCGCGTTCTGGCCGCACCGGGCCTGCTGGCCGCGTTGCTGCCGACGGCGACGCTGGCGGGGCGGCTGCGCCACCACTTCGGCGATCCGCGCCTGCGCCAGCTCTTCGGCCGCTACGCCACCTATGTCGGCGGCTCGCCCTACCGGTCCCCCGCCGTGCTGGGCCTGATCTGGCAGGCCGAGGCGCAGGGCGTCTGGCGGATCGAGGGCGGGATGCACCGCCTCGCCCGCGCGGTCGCGGACCTGGCCGAGGCGAAGGGCGCCACCCTGCGCTACGGCACCGAGGTCGCCCGGATCGAGATCCAGGGCGGGCGCGTGGCAGCCGTCCAGACCGCCTCCGGGCAACGCATCCCCTGTGGGCACGTCGTCTTCAACGGCGATCCCCGTGCGCTGCATGTCGGCCTGCTGGGCGATCCCGCGCGCCGGGCGGTGCCGGCCCCCGGTGTCGCGGCGCGGTCGCTGTCGGCCTATGTCTGGACCTTCGCCGCAGCGCCGGAGGGGCAGGACCTCGTCCATCACAACGTGTTCTTCGGCGACGATCCGCGCGACGAGTTCACGCCCCTGATGCGCGGGCAGATGCCCGTCGATCCCACCCTCTACATCTGCGCCGAGGACCGGGGCGCGGGCCGTCTGCCCGCCGGGCCCGAGCGCTTCGAGATCATCATGAACGGGCCGCCGGTCGCCGGTCCCGCCCCCGACCGGGAGTTCGAGACATGCCGGACACGTACCTTCGCCCGACTGGCGCAGATGGGATTGCGCTTCACCCCGACGCCCGGACGCGACGCCCTGACGACCCCGCACGATTTCGCGCGGCTGTTCCCGGCGTCGAACGGATCGCTCTACGGGCGCAGCCCGCACGGGATGATGGCGACCTTCCAGCGCCCGCGCGTGCGGACCAGCCTGCCGGGTCTCTACCTGGCGGGGGGCGGCGTGCATCCGGGGGCCGGGATTCCCATGGCGACGCTCTCCGGGCAGCACGCGGCCGAGGCGATCTTGAGCGCCCGAACTTCGCGCTCGATGTCCCGCCCGACGGTTATGCGTGGTGGTATGTCGACGGTATCTCGGACTGCGGCACGCGGGCCATCTCGATCATCGCCTTCATAGGCTCGGTCTTCTCGCCCTGGTACCGCTGGTCGGGGCGGCGCGATCCGCACAACCATGTCTGCATCAACGTCGCGACTTACGGGCCGGGCGGACGCTTCACGATGACCGACCGCGGCCGGGCCGCGCTGCGCCAGACCGAAGACAGTTTCACCGTCGGCCCGAGCCACCTTGTCTGGGACGGCGACCGGCTGATGATCGAGGTGAACGAGATCAGCAATCCCGTCATCTCGCGCGTGAAGGGCCGCATCGTGCTGCGCCCGACCGGCGTGACCGGGGTCGAACTGCCGCTGACCCCGGACGGCGCGCATGTCTGGCGGCCCTTCGCGCCCAGCGCCGAGATCGAGGTCGACCTCGGCCAGGACGGCTGGAAATGGCGCGGACACGGGTATTTCGACGCCAACTTCGGAACCCGCGCGCTCGAGGCCGATTTCAGCCACTGGTGCTGGGGGCGCTTCCCGCTGCCCGATGGCGCGGCCTGTTTCTACGACGCGCAGTTCCGCGACGGCTCGGCGCTCGATTTCGCGGTGAAGTTCGGCCATGACGGCAGCGTCCAGCCGATGGAGCCACCCCCCGTCACCCGCTTCGCCCGCTCGATCTGGGGCGTGCGGCGCGAAACCCGGTGCGACCCCGGCGAGACGCCGAAGCAGGTGCAGTTCATGCTGGAGGCACCGTTCTACTCGCGCGCGGGGGTCGAGACGACGATCAACGGATACCGGTCGCGCGGCGTGCACGAGGCGCTCGACCTCGACCGGTTCCGGGGGCCATGGCTGATGCCAATGCTGGCGATGCGGGTCCCGCGCCGTCCGGGCTGGCGGTTCTAGGCTTCCGCCTTGCGGGGCGCGTTGGCCTCGTCCGGGTTCAGCCACCAGACCGCCGCGTTCAGCGACGCCGCCACCGTCACCCAGGCGAGGTAGGGCACCATCAGCCAGCCTGCGAAGGGCTCGACGAGGAAGGTGTTGATCGTCGCGCCCAGCACCGCGACCCAGAGCGCCGCGATCACGACCATGCCCGCCTTGATGCGGTGCAGGCCGAAGAAGACCGGGGTCCACAGGGTGTTCAGAGCGATCTGCAGCGCCCAGAACGCCATCGCCATGGCACTGCCCGGCGCCCCGGCCACGCGCGATGCCGCGACCGCGATGACGATGTAGAGCACGGTCCAGACCACCGGGAACGCCCATTTGGGCGGGTTCCAGGCGGGTTTCTTCAGGCTTTCGTACCAGCTTCCGGGCGGAAACATCGATCCGGTCGCGGCCGCCGTGCAGCACGCGCCGAGGAAGATGATGAAGAGAGACCAATCCATGCCCACTCAGGTAGGCAGGGTTTGCAAAAAGGGAAGGGCGCGCTCAGGCGCCGTGCATCTCGCGGTCTTTCGCTTCCAGCTGCGCGAACAGGGCGACGACGCTGTCACTCCAGCTTTCGCGCGGCCTGCGGTCGGCGGCCGCCTCGACGAGGAACGCGGTTTCGGGAAGCGGCCGCGCATGCAGGACGGCGCTGGTCGGCGTCAGCATCCCGGTCGCGGTGCGCACCCCCGCCTGCACCGCCCCGGCCAGCTTTTCGCGGCGGGTGGTGTGGGCCCGGTAGCCGATGTTGTCGTAGCGCTTCGCCACCAGGTCCGTGCCGATCCCGGCATAGATCAGCCGCGCAGCCCAGATCGCGGGCCGGGCGCTGCGCGGCAGGGCATCGATCCCCGCCTCGGCCCGGGTGTACAGGCGGTCGGCCTCGGCCAGGAGCGCGCGCGTGATCCGGGTCAGCGCCTCGGACCGGCGCGGCGCGGCGAGGAAGGCCTCCGGGTCGAGCCCCTCGGCGCGCATCAGGTCCATCGGCAGGTAGAGCCGCCCTTCCCGCGCATCCTCGCCCACGTCGCGGGCGATGTTCGTCAACTGCATCGCCACGCCCAGGTCGCAGGCGCGCGCCAGTGCATCGGCGTCGCGCACGCCCATCAGCACCGCCATCATCGCCCCGACGGTCGAGGCGACGCGGGCCGAGTAGGCGCGCACCTCGGACAGGGTCTCGTAGCGCCGTCCCATCGCGTCCCACGCGAAGCCCTCCAGCAGGGCCTCGGGCAGGGCGCGGGGCATCCGGTGTGCCTCGACCATGTGGGCGAAGGCGCGGTCGGCGGGCTGGTTCAGCGGACGCCCCTGGTAGGCGAGGTCGAGCCGGTCGCGCAGCGACAGCACCGCCGCCGCCTTTTCCTCGTTCAGGTCCACGGCGTCGTCGGCGCAGCGGCAGAAGGCATAGAGCGCCAGCGCCGGATCCCGCACCCGGCGCGGCAGCAGGCGCGAGGCGGCGTGGAAGGACAGCGACCCGTGCCGGATCGCCTCGCGGCAATGGTCGAGGTCGGCTTCGTGGGTCATTCGGCAGCCATCGGCAGCGGCATTCCTTCGGTGACGGTCGCGGCATCCGGGACCAGCTTGGCCAGAACCTCGGCCGACGACACCACGCCGGGCACGCCCGCGCCCGGATGCGTCCCGGCCCCGACGAGGTAGAGCCCGCGCGCCTCTTCCGAGATGTTGTGCGGCCGGAACCATGCCGATTGCAGGATGCGCGGCTCCAGCGAGAAGCCCGCGCCCAGCGGCGACAGGTAGCGGTCGCGGAAGGTTTCCGGCGTGAACACGACCTCGGTTGTCAGGTGATCGCGGAACCCGGGGATCAGCTTGTCCAGCACCGCGGCAACCTTCGCCTTGTAGCGCTCGGCCTCCTGCGCCCAGTCGGTGCCGCCCGCAAAGCCGAGATGCGGCACGGGCGAGAGGGCATAGAACGTGTCGCCGCCCTCGGGCGCGACGCCGGGATCGGTCACCGAGGGCCGGTGAACATAGAGGCTCATGTCGTCCGCGAGCCGCCCGTTGTGGAAGATGTCGCGCAGAAGCCCTTCGTAGCGGGGTCCGCTGACGATGGTGTGGTGGCCGACATCGGCCCATTTGCCCTTGGTGCCGCGGGTCCCGAAGTACCAGACGAAAAGGCCCATGGACCATTTCGCCCGCTTCAGTTTCGCGTCCGACCAGCGCTTGCGCGGCGCCTTGCGCAGAAGTCGGCTGTAGGTGTGGCCCGCGTCGGCGTTCGAGACGACGAGTGGCGCGTGCAGCACCTCGCCGCCCGCCAGTCGGACGCCCTCGGCCGCGTTGTCGCGGATCAGGATTTCATCGACGGTCTGGCCCAGCCGGATCAGGCCGCCCTGCGCGCGCACGACCTTCGCCATGGCGTCGGCAATCGCCTGCACGCCGCTCATCGCGTAATGCACCCCGAATTCCTTCTCGAGGTGGCTGACCAGCGCATACATCGACGTCACGTTGCGCGGGTCGCCCCCGATGAACAGGGGGTGGAACGACAGCGCCATGCGCAGGTAGGGGTTCTTCACCCGCTTCTTCGCCAGCGCGAGGATGGACTGGTCGGCGCGCAGGACGCCGAAGGTCGGCAGTACCTTCACCGTATCCCAGATCCGGTGCATCGGCTCGGCGACCATGCCCTCGAAGCCCACGACATAGCGCCGCTCGGCGTCCTTCAGGAACTGCCGGTAGCCGCGCACGTCGCCAGGCGACAGGCGGGCCACTTCGGCCTCCATCGCCTCGGTGGACTGGCGCGCGGTGAAGACCGTGCCGTCCGGCCAGCGGATCTCGTAGAACGGGTCGAGCGGACGCAGGTCCACGTCCTGGTGGAAGTCGCGCCCGCAGGCGGCCCAGAGCTTCTCGTAGACCTGCGGCACCGTCACGATGGTCGGCCCGAGGTCGAAGCGATGCCCGTCCTGCGTGATCGAGGACCCCCGTCCGCCATGCCGATCGAGCCGGTCGATGACGGTGACCGCGTAGCCCTTCGCCCCGAGGCGCATGGCCGAGGCGAGACCGCCTAGCCCGGCGCCGATGACGATGGCCTCGGGTCGGCCGGGAGTGACGGGCGCGCCCGCGCGGATGGGATCGACTCGTGTCATCATGGTCTCACGGTAGGACTGTCTAGTTTGATTTACAATACGGCTGTCCAACCGGATCACTCTTTCCGGCGCGCCCGCGCGGTTTTCGTCTGGTCGCGGCACTGCGGCGGGGGTGACAGGCAGGCCCTCAGCGCCTAAATCCCCAAGGACTGACACGCGGAGGCATCATGGCGACCGTCGAGATCTACACCACGCCCACCTGCGGCTTCTGCATGATGGCCAAGCGCCTGCTCAGCCAGAAGGGCGTCGCCTTTTCCGAGACCGACGTCTCGCGCGATCCGGCCCTGCGGCAGGCGATGATCCAGCGCGCCAACGGCGGCTACACGGTCCCGCAGATCTTCATCGACGGCACCCATGTCGGCGGCTGCGATGATCTCTATGCCCTCGAACGGGCGGGCAAGCTCGACCCGATGCTCGCGGCCTGATGCGCGCCGCGCTGATCCAGATGACCTCGTCCGACCAGCCGGACGAGAACCTCGCGCAGGCCACCGCGCTGATCGAGGCGGCCGCCGCCGAGGGCGCTGGCTTCGTCCTGACCCCGGAAGTCACCAACTGCGTCTCCGGCAGCCGGGCGCACCAGCACGCGGTATTGCGGACCGAGGACACGGACCCGGTTCTGGCCGGTCTGCGCGACCTTTCGGCCAGGCGCGGGCTCTGGACCCTGATCGGTTCGCTCGCGCTGAAGACGGACGATCCCGACGGGCGCTTCGCCAACCGGTCCTTCCTGATCGGACCGGACGGCAGCATCGTGGCGCGCTACGACAAGATCCACATGTTCGACGTCCAGATCACCGAGACCGAGACCTATCGCGAATCCGCCGGGTTCCGGCCGGGTGACCGGGCGGTTCTGGCCGAAACGCCCTTCGGCACGGTCGGCCTGACGGTCTGCTACGACGTGCGGTTCCCGCATCTCTACCGCGCGCTGGCGCAGGCCGGGGCCGAGATCCTGACCGTGCCCGCCGCCTTTTCCA
>JAUHZL010000092.1 GCA_030425945.1 Alphaproteobacteria bacterium
ATCGGCGCGCGGCTCGGCGTCGTTCACGAGGTCGGCCGACACGTCGAGCCGTTCGAGATCGCGCCCGGTGGAACGGTAGGCAAAGAGCATCTCAGACCTGCAGGACGGACGAGACGAGAAGCTGGGTATAGGCGTGCTGCGGATCGTCCAGCACCTGGTCGGTCAGACCGGTCTCGACCACGTGGCCGTCCTTCATCACCATCAGCCGGTGCGCCAGCAGACGGACCACGGCGAGGTCATGGGTGACGACGATGGCCGACAGGCCCATGTCGCGCACGAGCCCGCGCAGCAGGTCCAGAAGCCGCGCCTGCACGGAGACGTCGAGGCCGCCGGTCGGTTCGTCCATGAACACGAGGCGCGGCCCCGACACGAGGTTCCGCGCGATCTGGAGGCGTTGCTGCATCCCGCCCGAGAACTGGGTCGGCCGGTCGTCGATGCGGCCCGTGTCGATCTCGACCCGGCCCAGCCAGTCGGCGGCGGCGGCGCGGATGTCGCCGTAGTGCCGGGCGCCGACGGACATCAGCCGCTCGCCCACGTTGCCCCCCGCGCTGACGCCCATCCGCAGCCCGTCGCGGGCGTGCTGGTGGACGAAGGCCCAGTCGGTGCGGCCCAGCATCCGGCGCTCGGGCTCGGACATCGTGACGGTGTCGCGCGGCCCCTCGGCGCGGGTGTCGAACAGCACCTGCCCGGCATCGGGGGCCTGATGCCCCGCGAGGCAGTTCAGCAGGGTGGACTTGCCGGAGCCGGATTCGCCGACGATGCCAAGTACCTCGCCGGGCCAGAGGTCGAAGCTGACGTCGGCGCACCCGATCCGCGCGCCGTAGCGCTTGGTCAGGCTCCGGACGGACAGAAGCGGGGTCATGCGGCCTCCCCGCGCCGGGTGGCGCAGAAATCGGTGTCGGAACAGACGAACATGCGCCCTCCCTCGTCGTCGACGATCACCTCGTCGAGGTAACTGGTCGTCGCCCCGCACAGCGCGCAGGGATGATCGGCCTTGGACGGGTCGAAGGGGTGATCCTCGAAATCGAGGCTGACGACCTGCGTATAGGGCGGGATGGCGTAGATGCGTTGCTCGCGCCCGGCGCCGAACAGCTGGATCGCGGGCGAGTCGGACAGTTTCGGGTTGTCGAACTTCGGGATCGGCGAGGGGTCCATCACGTAGCGGTCCTCGACCTTGACCGGGTAGGCATAGCTGGTGGCGATGGTGCCGTGGCGGGCGATGTCCTCGTAGAGCTTCACGTGCATCAGGCCGTAATCCTCGAGCGCGTGCATCTTGCGGGTCTCGACCTCGGAGGGCTCGAGAAAGCGCAGCGGTTCCGGGATCGGCACCTGGTAGACGAGGATCTGGTCCTCGGTCAGCGGATGCTCGGGGATGCGGTGCCGGGTCTGGATCACGGTGGCGTCGGCGGTCGCCTCGGTCGTCTCGACCTCCGCCGTGCGCTGGAAGAAGCTGCGGATCGATACCGCGTTGGTGGTGTCGTCGGCGCCCTGGTCGATCACCTTCAGGCGGTCTTCCGGCGTCAGGCAGGCCGCGGTGACCTGCACGCCGCCGGTGCCCCAGCCATAGGGCATCGGCATCTCGCGGCTGGCGAAGGGCACCTGGTAGCCGGGAATGGCGAGGCCCTTGAGCAGCGCGCGGCGGATCATCCGCTTCGTCTGTTCGTCGAGATAGGCGAAGTTGTAGGCGGTCTCGGTCACAGGAGCCCCCGGTCGCTGAGCGCGGCCGCGAGCGCGTCGGGGCCGGTGAAATGGATGCCGTCCATGCCCACGGCACGGGCGCCGTCCACGTTATGCGGGCCGTCGTCGATGAAGACGCAGTCCTGCGGGGCAACGGCAGCCCGCGTGCAGAGCAGACGGAATATGCGGGGGTCAGGCTTGATCATGCCTTCTTGTCCCGAGACGACGGTGACGCCGAACACCTCGGCGAGGCGGGGCTGGGCCAGCAGGCCGCGCGGCCAGGTCTCGGCGGACCAGTTGGTGATCGCATGCACGGGGGTGCCCTGCGCGCGCAGGCGGTCGAGGATGTCCCAGGTGCCCTCGATCCGGGTCTCCACGGTCTTCGGGTAGGCCTCGACGTAGGCGGCGAGGCGGCGCGCGTCGTCCGGGTCCGGCAGGGCGGCGGCGAGGTCGGCGAAGCGTTCGCCCGCGTCGGCCCGCAGGTTCAGGGCGCGGAAGTCGATGCGGGCCATGAAGGCCTCGACCGCGTCCCGGCTGCCCAGCTCGTCCAGCCAGGCCAGATGCGGCTGCCAGTCGACCAGCACGCCGCCGATGTCGAACACCACGACCGAGGGGCTCATTCGGCGGCCTCCTGCCGGGTCGCAGCCTGCTCGGCCTCGCGGCGCAGCTTGCGGATCAGTTCCAGTTCGGACTGGAAGTCGACGTAGTGGGGCAGCTTGATGTGTTCGAGGAAGCCCGTCGCCTGGATGTTGTCGCCGTGATAGAGGACGAATTCTGCGTCCTGCGCGGGCACACCGGCGTCGTCCTCGCCCAGTTCCTTCCAGCGCAGCGCGCGGTCCACGAGGCTCATCGAGATCGCCTTGCGCTCGGACTGGCCGAGGACGAGGCCATAGCCGCGCGTGAACTGCGGCGGTTCGGTCTTCGAGCCGGTGAACTGGTTCACGGTCTCGCATTCGGTCACGATCATCTCGCCCAGCTCGATGGCGAAGCCCAGCTCGGGGATGTCCATCTCGACCTCGACGGTGCCGATCCGCAATTCGCCCACGAAGGCATGGGTGCGCCCGTAGCCGCGCTGGGTCGAGTAGGCCAGGCCGAGCAGGAAGCCTTCGTCCGCGCGGGCCAGCGATTGCAGGCGCAGCGGACGCTCGGCCGGCAGTTCCAGCGGCTGGCGGGTCAGGTCGGGCGGGGTGTCGTCGGTCGGCGCTTCCTGCTGGATCAGGCCTTCGCGGTTCAGGAACTCGACGATGTGCGGGGTGGGCTCGGTCCGCGGCTCGGCGCGCGGCGCCTCCGGGATCTCGCCCTCGGCCAGCAGCGCGAAGTCCAAGAGCCGGTGCGTGTAGTCGAAGGTCGGGCCGAGCACCTGCCCGCCCGGCGCGTCCTTGAAGGTCGCGCTGATCCGGCGGTCGCAGGTCATGGCGCCGGTGTCGATGGGCCGGGTGCTGCCGAAGCGGGGCAGGGTGGTGCGATAGGCGCGGATCAGGAAGATCGCCTCGATCAGGTCGCCGCGCGCCTGCTTGATCGCCAGCGCGGCGAGGTCGGGATCGTAGAGCGAGCCCTCGGCCATCACGCGGTCCACGGCGAGGCGAAGCTGGCTGCGGATCTGCGCGACGCTCAGTTCGGCGATATCGGTATCGCCCCGGCGCTCCTCGGCGAGCCAGGCGTGGGCATTGGCAATGGCGCGCTCGCCGCCCTTGGTGGCCACATACATCAGAGAACCCTCACGCTGCGGGGAAGTCCGGCAACCGTGCCGCCGGCCGTCAGGATCATGTCGAGCCCGCGCGGGAACAGCCGCCGGTTCGCCGTCAGGGCGGCCGTGTCGGGGACCGAAAGCGCGACGGTGCCGTCGATGCCGGGTCCGGCCAGCGTTGTGCCGGTGTTGCTCAGCGCGTCCATCTCGACGATCAGGGTGGCCGAGCGGTCGGGATACTGGTCGGTGCCGAGCGGGTAGCGGTCCAGCGGCAGCAGCGCGTCCCAGCGCCCGACGGCGAAGGCACAGTGCTCGGGCCCGGTCAGCGGCGCGCCGGTGTTGAAGGTCAACCAGTTGCGCACTGCGGGCGTATCGGCGGTCCCGGCGAGGAAGACCGGCGTTTCCGGATCGCACAGGGTCAGCAGGGTCAGGGCGGCGGCCTCCGATAGCGGCAGGGGCGCATCGGTGCCCTCCAGCGTGTAGAGCCGGCCGGGACGGGCCATGGCGTTCAGCAACACGCGGAAGGCGCGCGCGGCCTGTCGCGGCGGGTCGGTGAACCCGATGGTCAGCGCGGTGTCGGACATCAGTCTTCGCCTCTCACAAGCGTGAAGAACTCGACCTTCGTCGCGGCGGCTTTCGCGGCGCGGACCTGTTTCGCCTGCGCGCGCTCGGCGGCGAGCGGGTCGAGGACGGCGCGCCGCAGGTCAGGGGCGGCATCCGTCTGCATCAGCGCGTCGATCGTCGCGGCGAGGCGCGCGGCGTCGCGGTCTCGGCCTTGCACATAGCCGTGCCCGACCGCGCCACCCGGAAGACGGACCGAGCAGCGGGCGACCGTCATTTCCCCGAGGTTGAAGCGCGCGCCGGTTCCGCCGGTCCGTCCGCGCACCATGACGGCGCCGATCTCGGGCGCACGGAGCAGGGTCACGTCCGGGTCGAGGCCGGTGGCGGCCCAGAGTGCTTTCAGCCGCTCGGCCGGGGCGGTGGCGAGCAGGCCGAGCCAGGCGCGGCGGTCCGGATCGGGGATCTGGGCTGTCATGTTCGACACCTCGCAAAGTTGTCGAAATATCCTATACAACTAGACAAGTCTCTGGCAGAAAGTCCGCTGAGAAACAAGAACTCTTCCGTGAAGAGATTGTGACAGGGGGATGCTCATGCCGCGCACGGCGCTCTGGACGGCCATCGCCGATGCCCTGCGCAGCGAGATCGCGGCGGGGCGCTACCTGACCGGCGACCGCCTGCCGACCGAGGCCGATCTTTCGGCGCGGTTCGGGGTCAACCGGCATACCGTGCGCCGGGCCCTTGCGGCGCTGGCGGCCGAGGATCTGGTCCATGCCCGGCGGGGGGCCGGCGTCTATGTCTCGGCCAACGCGACGGACTATCCGCTGGGCCGCCGGGTGCGCTTTCACCAGAACCTGCTCGCGGCCGGGCGCACGCCTGCCAAGCGCGTGCTTTACGCCGAAACTCGCCCTGCCGATGCCCGCGAGGCCGAGGCGCTGGGCCTGACCGACGCCGCCCCCGTCCATGTCTACGAGGGGTTGTCGCTGGCCGACGAGCAGCCGGTCGCCCTGTTCCGGAGCGTGTTCCCGGCCGACCGCTTCCCCGGCCTGCTGGACCACATCCGCGAAACCGGGTCGGTCACGGCCGCGCTCAAGGCCTGCGGGCTTGCGGACTACACCCGGGCTTCCACCCGGATCACCGCCAAGCTGGCGACCGCGACGCAGGCGCATCACCTGAAACTTCGCGAAGGCGCGCCGCTGATCCGGAGCGTTGCGATCAACGTCGATGCGCGGAAGCGCCCGGTTGAGTACGGGCGCACCTGGTTCGCGGGGGACAGGGTCACGCTGACGCTGACCTAGGGTTCGTACTTCTCGAGGAACGCCTCGACCGGCAGGCTGCGGAAGTCGTCCAGCGTGTCGCGCAGGCGGTCATGGCTCCAGTCCCACCAGCCCAGCGCGATGACCCGCTCGGCGAGGTCCGGTGCCAGACGGGGCTTGATCGTCCGGGCCGGAACGCCCGCCACGATGGTGTAGGGCGCGACATCCTTCGTCACGACGGCGCCCGACGCGACCACGGCGCCGTGATGCAGGGTGACCTCCGGCATGACGATCGCGCCGTGCCCGATCCAGGTGTCATGCCCCAGCACCAGCCGCCGCGAACGCCGGTGCGCGAACCACGCCTCGTCGGCCCCGGCATCGTCCCAGTAGTCCTGCGACCGGTAGAGGAAGTGATGGCAGGACGCCGTGTGCAGCGGGTGGTCGGTCGGTCCGAGCCGGGTGAAGGCGGCGATGTTGGCGAACTTGCCGACCGTGGTGTTGGCGATGTCCGAGTACTGGTCGCAGTAGGAATAATCACCGAAGCTGGAATGCGCGACCCGGCTGCCTTTGCCGATCTCGACGAAGCGCCCGAAGGTCGTGTCCGTGATCTGGCAGTCGGGATGGAGAAAGGGCGTCTCGGCGGACAGGCGGGCCATGATCTGCGGGTTCCGGTCAGGACGCGCCGTGGATCAGGCGCGCCCGGATCTTGCCGGAAATCCAGTCCATCGCAATCACCATCAGGATGACGAGGACGATGTAGTAGCTGACCTCCTCCCAGTCCTTCTGGGTGTTGATCGCCTGCGTGATCAGCAGGCCGATCCCGCCTCCGGTGATCGCGCCGATGATGGTGGCCGAGCGGGTGTTCGACTCGAGGAAGTAGAGGACCTGGCTGAGCAGGATCGGCGCGATCTGCGGAACGACACCGAAGCGATAGCGTTGCAGCGGCTTGGCCCCGGTCGAGGCGACGCCCTCGATCTGCTTCTTGTCCACGTTCTCCAGCGCTTCCGAGAACAGCTTGCCGAACGAGCCCGAGTCGGTGATCAGGATCGCCAGCGCCCCGGTCAGGGGGCCCGGTCCGAAGGCGCGGCTGAGCAGGATGGTGAAGATCAGCGCGTCCACGCCGCGCACGAAGTCGAAGACCCGGCGCACGGCCTGCCGCACGATCATCAGCGGTGCGAAGTTCTTCGCGGCGAGGAACGCCAGCGGCAGGGCGATCAGCGCCGCCCCCATCGTGCCGAGGAAGGCCATCAGGATGGTTTCGCCCAGCGCCCAGACCACGTCCTTGTGACGCCACATCGCGTTGTTCCAGAAGTCTTCCCAGGCGCCTTCCAGGTTGGTGCGTTCCGGGTCGAGTTGCGGACCGAAGGCGATCTCGAGCGGGCCGTGGTCGTGGTAGGGGCTGTCGAGGGTGAACCAGAACAGTTCCCAGCCCCAGAAGTAGCGGAACACCTCGGTGCGGTTGCGGGTGACGGTGAGGCGGCCCGCCTCCGTGCGGATGTCGAGGCGCGAGGAAGAGTAGCTGACCCAGTCCGGCAGGTCGGCCTCGGGGAGCGAGACCTGCACGCCGCTGGCCCGGCTAACCGATGCCTCGATCCGTCCGAACGCGGGGTGGATGTAGACGGCGGTGTTGTCGGGTCCGAACTCGGCGGCATGGCCCTCCGGCAGGGTGATGAAGGTCCGGTCGCCGTCGATGGTCACCCACTCCGGGATTTCGCCCTCGGGATACGCGCCCTTGCGTTCGCCTTCCTTGGCGACCGTGACCGCGCCGCTGCGGTTGTCGCGGGTGACGTGGGTCTTGTAGCTGACGGCGTCCGAAACCAGCGTCGCCGCGTTGTCGAGGCGCATCCGGTCGGCCAGTCCCGGCACGTCGAAGGCGAAGAACACGTAGGTCAGGTACACGAGGAGCAGGCCTGGCACGCCGAACGCGAGCAGGCGCTTGCGGAAGAACAGCCGGCTGGCGTCGGCCTTCATGTCCTCGCGGGAAAAGAGCGCGGTCTCGGCCATGTCAGTGTCCCCCGGTGCCGATCAGGCGGTTGCGGAAGTGGCTGGACACCTGGTCGACGAGGACGATCGTGGCGAACAGCAGGATGAAGATGGCGGCGGCCTCGTCGAACTTGCCCTGACCCCAGCTCATGGAGTTGCGCAGTTCGTATCCGATGCCGCCCGCGCCGACGAAGCCGAGGATGGCCGAGGCGCGGATGTTGATCTCGAGGCGCAGCAGCGCATAGCTCAGGTAGTTGGGCGCGACCTGCGGGATCACGGCGAGCAGCATGCGCTGGGACCAGTTGGCGCCGACCGAGCTGAGCCCTTCGAGCGGCTTGAGGTCGACGTTCTCGTTGACCTCGGAATAGAGCTTGCCCATCGCGCCCGCGGTGTGGATCGCGATGGCGATCATCGCGGGCACCGGGCCGCCGCCCATCATGAAGATCAGGACGAGCGCGATCACGATCTCGGGGATCGCCCGCAGCACGTCGGACAGCCGCCGGAACACCGGGATCAGCAGCGGCCATTTCGCCAGTCCGCGCGTTGCCGCGAGGGACAGGAACAGGCCCGCGATGCAGCCGATCAGGGTCGAGACGGCAGCGATGTTGAAGGTTTCCAGCAGCGACGGCAGGTAATGGACCAGCAGGCCGGGCAGGTTGGCGCGCTTCTCCCAGGCCTCCGAGACCACGCCCGCCGGAAAGTCGAGGATCTGGTGCCAGCCGTCCCAGAACCCGCCGGCGTTGCGGGCGTCGGCGACGTAGAAGCCCGAGACCATCAGCACGACGAAGACCGCCAGCAGGACGCCGTTGTAGAGGCGGCGGCGCTGGACCAGCGCCATGTAGCTGTCGCGGATGTCCTGAACGGGCGTGCCGGGAGCGGCGGAAAGATCGGCCATGCGCGGGACTCGGATGTTGGGAAACGGAACGAAGACGGGCCCCGCCTGTGCGGGGCCCGTCCGGATCGGGTGGATCAGTTCGACTGTGCCTTGCGGACCGCGATGATGGTCTCGTAGGCGTCATGGCCGATCGGCTGGAAGCCCGCGGTCTCGCCGGCGGCGACGCCGTAGGCGCAATCGAGGTCACGCTCGTGCAGACCTTCGACCAGGGCGACCATCTTTTCCTTCACGTCCTCCGGCAGCGCCTTGCGCAGAACGACCGGGCCTTCCGGGATCGGCTTCGATTTCCAGATCTCGACGAGCTCGTTCATGTCCACGAGGCCCGCGTCCACGGCGCGGCGCAGCGCGCCCGAGTTGTAGCCGTCTTCCCAGTTCCCGAGGCCGTCGGCCCAGGTCACGCCCGCGTCGATGTCGCCGTTGTAGACCGCGACGATGGTCTGCTCGTGGCCGCCGGTGAACTTCACTTCGCCGAAGTAGTCACCCGAGTCCATGCTGGCGCCGGTCGCCTGCGGGATCTCGATCGACGGGATCAGGTAGCCCGAGGTCGAGTTCGGGTCGCCGAAACCGAAGACCCTGCCCTGAACGCCTTCCAGCGAGGTGATGCCGCTGTCCTTGCGGGCGAAGCCGATCGAGAAGTACGAGAACGACCCGTCGAGGTTGGTCTTGACCAGCACCGGCTCGACCGCTTCCGGGTCTTCCAGGTAGATCGCGGCATAGCCGGACGCGCCGAGCCAGGCCATGTCGAGCGAGCCGCCGAGCAGGCCCTGGATCACGCCGTTGTAGTCGGCCGGGGCGAACAGGCGGGTCGGGACGCCGAGGGTTTCCTCGGTGTAGGCGCGCAGGCACTCGTTGTTGTTCAGGCGGTCCTGGGCGTT
>JAUHZL010000093.1 GCA_030425945.1 Alphaproteobacteria bacterium
ACCCGGACCTGATGGACGAGCGCTTCATCTCGGCCTTCGCGATCTATCACCAGCGCTATTCCACCAACACCTTCCCGCAATGGTGGCTGGCGCAGCCGTTCCGGATGCTCGCCCATAACGGCGAGATCAACACCCTGAAGGGCAACCTGAACTGGATGAAGAGCCACGAGATCCGGATGGCATCGAGCTATTTCGGGGACTACGGCGACGACATCAAGCCGATCGTGCCGCAGGGCTCGTCCGACTCGGCCGCGCTCGACGCGGTGTTCGAGGTGCTGGTCCGCGCCGGGCGCAGCGCGCCGATGGCCAAGACCATGCTGGTGCCGGAATCCTGGTCGAAGCAGGCCGCGGAACTGCCGCAGGCGTGGCGCGACATGTATTCCTACTGCAACTCGGTGATGGAGCCGTGGGACGGCCCGGCCGCACTGGCGATGACCGATGGCCGCTGGGTCTGTGGCGGTCTCGACCGCAACGGCCTGCGCCCGATGCGCTATGTCGTGACCGGGGACAACCTGCTGATCGCCGGGTCCGAGACCGGGATGGTCCCGGTGTCCGAGGGCGGCGTCGTCGAGAAGGGCGCGTTGGGTCCGGGCCAGATGATCGCGGTCGACATGGCGACCGGCATGCTGTTCCACGACGCCGAGATCAAGGACAAGCTGGCGGCCGACCGGCCGTTCGGGGACTGGGTCCAGAAGATCACCGACCTGGAGGAAGAGCTGTCCGGCCTGACCGAAGCGGCCATCTTCGAGGGGGCCGAACTGCGCAAGCGCCAGATCGCCGCCGGCTTCACCATCGAGGAGCTGGAGCAGATCCTGTCGCCGATGGCCGAGGACGGGAAAGAGACCGTCGCCTCGATGGGCGACGACACGCCCGCCGCGGTGCTGTCGGACAAGTACCGGCCGCTGAGCCATTACTTCCGGCAGAACTTCAGCCAGGTCACCAACCCGCCGATCGACAGCCTGCGCGAATACCGGGTGATGAGCCTGAAGACCCGGTTCGGCAACCTGAAGAACGTGCTGGACGAGGACAGCAGCCAGACCGAGATCATCTCGCTGGAGAGCCCGTTCCTCGGCAACGCGCAGTTCGACGCCATGGTGAAGCACTTCGGCGATGCCGTGGTGACGCTGGACTGCACCTTCCCCGCCGGTGCCGGGCGTGATGCCCTGCGCGAGGGTCTGGCCCGCATCCGGTCCGAGGCCGAGGATGCCGTGCGCTCGGGCGCCGCGCACCTGATCCTGACCGACCGGTTCCAGGGCCCCGAGAAGGTCGCGATGCCGATGATCCTTGCGACGTCGGCGATCCACTCGTGGCTGACGCGCAAGGGCTTGCGGACCTTCACCAGCCTGAACGTGCGGTCGGCCGAGTGCATCGACCCGCATTACTTCGCCGTTCTGATCGGCGCGGGGGCCACCACGGTGAACGCCTATCTCGCCGAGGACTCGATCGCCGACCGGATCCGGCGCGGGCTGATCGAGGGCACGCTGACCGAGGCGGTGCGCCGCTACCGGCTGGCGATCGACCAGGGCCTGCTGAAGATCATGTCGAAGATGGGCATCTCGGTCATCTCGTCCTATCGCGGCGGTCTCAACTTCGAAGCCGTCGGCCTGAGCCGGGCGATGGTGGCCGAGTATTTCCCCGGCATGACCAGCCGGATCAGCGGCATCGGCGTGTCGGGCATCCAGCGCAAGCTGGAGGAGGTCCATGCCAAGGGCTGGCTGGGCCAGTCCGACGTGCTGCCGATCGGCGGCTTCTACAAGTCGCGCAAGTCGGGTGAGACCCATGCGTGGGAAGCGACCTCGATGCACATGCTGCAGACGGCCTGTGCGCGGGGCAGCTACCAGATGTGGCAGCAGTATTCGCAGAAGATGCAGAAGAACCCGCCGATCCACCTGCGGGACCTGCTGGCGGTCGAGCCGCTGGGCGCCCCGGTGCCGATCGAGGAGGTCGAGTCGATCACCTCGATCCGCAAGCGCTTCGTGACGCCGGGCATGTCGCTGGGGGCGCTGTCGCCCGAGGCGCACAAGACGCTGAACGTCGCCATGAACCGGATCGGCGCGAAGTCCGACAGCGGCGAGGGCGGGGAAGACCCGGCGCATTTCGTGCCGGAACCGAACGGCGACAACCCGTCGGCCAAGATCAAGCAGGTGGCGTCGGGCCGCTTCGGTGTGACCGCCGAGTACCTCAACCATTGCAAGGAACTGGAGATCAAGGTCGCGCAGGGCGCCAAGCCCGGCGAGGGCGGCCAGTTGCCCGGGATGAAGGTCACCGACCTGATCGCGCGGCTGCGGCACTCGACCAAGGGCGTGACGCTGATCAGCCCGCCGCCGCACCACGACATCTACTCGATCGAGGACCTCGCGCAGCTGATCTACGACCTCAAGCAGATCAACCCGCGCTGCAAGGTGACGGTGAAGCTGGTGTCCTCGTCGGGCGTCGGCACCATCGCGGCCGGGGTGGCCAAGGCGAAGGCGGACATCATCCTGATCTCGGGCCACAACGGCGGCACCGGGGCCAGCCCGGCGACCAGCATCAAGTATGCCGGCCTGCCGTGGGAAATGGGCCTGACCGAGGCGCACCAGGTGCTCGCGATGAACAACCTGCGCGACCGGATCACGCTCCGGACGGACGGCGGTCTGCGGACCGGGCGGGACATCGTCATCGCGGCCATGATGGGGGCCGAGGAATACGGCATCGGCACCGCCGCGCTGATCGCGATGGGCTGCATCATGGTGCGCCAGTGCCAGTCGAACACCTGCCCGGTGGGCGTCTGCACGCAGGACGAGGCGCTGCGCGCCAAGTTCACCGGCAACGCCGACAAGGTGGTCAACCTGATCACCTTCTACGCGCAGGAGGTCCGCGAGATCCTCGCCCAGATCGGGGCCCGGTCGCTGGACGAGGTGATCGGCCGCGTCGATCTGCTGAAGCAGGTCAGCCGCGGGGCCGCGCACCTCGACGACCTCGACCTGAACCCGATGCTGATCACCGTCGATGACCGGGACGAGATCGTCTACGACCGCACCCGCCCGCGCAACGCGGTGCCGGACACGCTGGACGCCCAGATTGTCGAGGATGCCGCGCGCTTCCTGAAGGACGGCGAGAAGATGGAGCTGCACTACGCGGTGCAGAACACGCTTCGGACCATCGGCACGCGGACGTCGAGCCACATCGTCACCAAGTTCGGGATGCGGAACGTTCTGCAGCCCGATCACCTGACGATCCGGCTGGAAGGCTCGGCCGGCCAGTCGCTCGGGGCCTTCGCGGCGCCGGGGCTGAAGCTGATCGTGGAGGGCGACTCGAACGACTACGTCGGAAAGGGCCTGTCGGGCGGTATCGTGGTGGTGAAGCCTCCGCAGAACAGCCCGCTGGTCGCGCATGACAACACGATCATCGGCAACACCGTGCTCTACGGCGCGACCGATGGCTTCCTGTTCGCGGCCGGCCGTGCAGGCGAGCGCTTCGCGGTGCGGAACTCGGGCGCGAAGGTCGTGGTCGAAGGCTGCGGTTCGAACGGGTGCGAGTACATGACCGGCGGTGTCGCGGTGATCCTCGGGTCGATCGGGGCCAACTTCGGCGCGGGCATGACCGGCGGCATGGCCTACATCTACGATCCCGAAGGCCGGGCCGAGGCGCTGATGAACGCGGAAACCATCGTCACCTGCCCGGTCACCGTCGATCACTGGGAGACCCAGCTGAAAGACCTGATCGAGCGCCACCTGGCCGAGACCGGGTCGCGTCGGGCCGAGAAGATCCTGTCGGACTGGGAGGTGTCGAAGACCGCCTTCCTGCAGGTCTGCCCGAAGGAGATGCTGAACAAGCTGCCGGCCCCGTTGTCGGTCGGGGCCGAGGCGATCCCGGCGGAGTGACGCCGGGCGCTGTTGCGAACCATGGAAACGGGCGGCAGGAAGGAGCCGCCCGTTTTCGTTTCGGGGGGTGAGGGAAGGTTGGAGCGGTTCCGCGCATTACTCGACCGGCTGCACGACCGGCTCGGTCCGCGCCTGCGCTGGCCGGGGACGCGGGTCGTGCTGCGCCGGACCGGGCAGGCCCTGCTGGGCGCGGTTGCGCTGGCGGTGCTGACGGTTCTCGTGCTGCGCTGGGTCAACCCGCCGTGGACCCCTTACGTCGCGGCCGAGCGCGCGCGCCTCGGCGAGGTCGCGCAGGTCTGGGTGCCGCTGGAGGCGATCAGCGAGGACCTGCGCCGGGCGGTGCTGGCCGCGGAGGACGCGAAGTTCTGCGACCACTGGGGCTTCGATCTGGCGGCAATCCGGGCGGTGCTGGACAGCGGCGGGAGCCGGGGCGCCTCGACCCTCAGCCAGCAGGTGGTGAAGAACGTCTTCCTCTGGCAGGACCGCAGCTGGGTCCGGAAGGGGATCGAGGCGGGCCTGACGGTTCTCGTCGAGGTGCTCTGGCCCAAGCGGCGCATTCTCGAGGTCTACCTGAACGTCGCCGAGTTCGGCGAAGGGGTCTTCGGGGCCGAGGCAGCCGCGCAGGCGGCCTGGGGCCGGTCGGCGGCGGACCTGGTGCTGTGGCGGGCCGCCGCGATGGCGGTCGTGCTGCCGAACCCGAAGGAGCGCCGGATCACCGCGCCGACCGCCTTCCTGCAGCAGCGCGCTGCCGCCGTGGCGGACGGGGCGCGCACACTTCAGGCAGAGGGCCGCGCGGCCTGCGTCGAAGGCTGATTGCCCCGTTGCACGCGCGGGCCGGACGCGGCAAGAACGAGGGACCCCCGCGCAGGATCGCACGATGAACCGTCTCTACCACGTCCCCCTCTCCCCGTTCTGCCGCAAGGTGCGGCTGGTTCTGGCCGAGAAGCGGATCGAGGTGGAGTTGCAGGAGGAGCGGTACTGGGAAAAACAGACCGAGTTCCTGCGCCGCAACCCGGCCGGACAGGTGCCGGTGCTGCGCTATGACGGGCGGTTCCTGACCGAGAGCGGCGCGATCTGCGAATACCTCGATGCCCTCGTTCCGGAGCCGCAATTGATCCCCTCGGACCCGGAGGCCGCTTACGAGGTTCGGCGGCTGGTCGGCTGGTTCGACGACAAGTTCCACCACGAGGTCACCGCGAACCTCGTGTACGAACGGGTCAACACGCGCCTGACCGGCAAGGGGTATCCCGACAGCCGGGCGGTCAAGGCCGGGGCGCAGAACATCAAGTTCCACATCGATTACATGGAGTCGCTGCTGGAGCGGCGGCGCTGGCTGGCAGGCGACACGATGACGCTGGCCGATTTCGCGGCGGCGGCGCATTTCTCGTGCCTCGACTACATCCGCGACGTGGACTGGAACCGCTCGGCGACGGTCAAGGACTGGTACGCCAAGATCAAGTCGCGGCCGGCGTTCCGCTCGATCCTCGCGGATGTGCTGCCGGGTCTGCCGCAACCGCCGCATTACGCGGACCTCGACTTTTGACGGACCTGAAGGCGCGGCTGATCCGGACCGCGCTGGCGGAGGGGTTCGTCGCGGCGCGGGTCTGCGGGCCCGGCGACATTCCGCAGGCCGCGGATCGGCTGCGCGCCTTCCTCGACGCCGGGTACCACGGGCAGATGGACTGGATGGCCGAGCGCACCGCCTGGCGCGGCGATCCGCGCGCCCTGTGGCCCGAAGCGCGGTCGGTCGTGATGCTGGCGGAAAGCTATACGCCGGAGCACGATCCGCTGGAGGTGCTCGGGCAGCGCGACCGGGGGGCGATCTCGGTCTATGCGCAGGGGCGGGATTACCATGACCTCGTCAAGAAGCGGCTGAAGCGGGTCGCGCGCTGGCTGGTGGCCGAGGTGCCGGGGACCGAGGTGAAGGTCTTCGTCGATACCGCCCCGGTGATGGAAAAGCCGCTGGCGCAGGCGGCAGGCCTCGGCTGGCAGGGCAAGCACACCAACCTCGTGAGCCGGGAGATGGGGAACTGGGTGTTCCTCGGGGCGATCTTCACCACGGTCGATCTGCCGCGCGATGCGCCCGAGACCGATCATTGCGGCTCGTGCCGGGCCTGTCTCGACATCTGCCCGACGGCGGCGTTTCCGGCGCCCTACCGCCTCGATGCGCGGCGCTGCATCAGCTACCTGACCATCGAGCACAAGGGACCCGTGGACCCGGCGCTGCGCCCGCTGCTGGGCAACCGGATCTACGGGTGCGACGACTGCCTCGCGGTGTGCCCCTGGAACAAGTTCGCGGTCACGGCGCGCGAGTCGCGCTATGCCGCCTCCGACGCCACCAATGCGCCCGCGCTGGCCAAGCTGGCGGCGCTGGACGAGGCGGCGTTCCGGGCGCGGTTCTCGGGCAGTCCGATCAAGCGGATCGGGCGCGACCGGTTCCTGCGCAACGTCCTCTACGCCATCGGGAATTCCGGCGATCCGGCGCTGGCCGAGGCCGCGCGGCCCCATCTCGACAATCCGGACGCCACGGTGGCGGAGGCCGCGGCATGGGCGCTGGAGCGCCTGTCCTGAGCCCCCGGGGCGACAGGCCGCTCGGACTGTGGTAGGGTCGCCCTCCATCCAATGGAAAAGGAGGGTTTCATGCGACACGTTGCAGATACCGACCGGACCCGCACCGGGAGCCGCAAGCTGCGGCACGTCAAGGCGGCCCATGCCGAGCAGGCGAACCCGAACACCAGCGCCCTGCATGCCCGTCCGCGGGATCCGGGCGTGACCGCCGCGCGCCTGAAGGCGTTCCTGCGGATTGAGCGCGGCCACACCGCCTGAGGCCCCGCACCGGTGCGCCGCGTCCCGGTTGCAATGGCGCTTTCCCGCGCCGCGCCGGGGCGCTAGCACTGGCACATGGACAGGCACATGCTGCCCCGGCCCGCGCCATCGCCCGGGCTGGGCATTCTCTGCAAGATCGGTTCGGTCACCGTCTTCGTGGCCATGTCGGCCCTGATCAAGGCCGTGTCCGATACCGTGCCGCCGGGGCAGGCGGTGTTCTTCCGGTCGGCCTTCGCACTGCCGGTGATCCTCGGCTGGCTGGCGCTGCAGGGTGACCTTGCCCGCGGCTGGCGCACCCGAAACCCGATGGGGCATGTCTGGCGCGGGCTGATGGGCACGCTGGCGATGCTGTGCACCTTCACCGGGCTCGGCCTGCTGCCCCTGCCCGAGGTCACCGCGATCGGCTATGCCGCGCCGCTGCTGGTGGTGATCTTTGCCGCGATGTTCCTCGGCGAACAGGTGCGCGCCTTCCGGCTGAGCACGGTGGCGCTGGGCCTCGTCGGGGTCCTCATCGTCCTGTCGCCCCGACTGACTGCGCTGGGCGGCGAAACCTCCGACACCGAGAAGCTGGGGGCCGTGATCGTGCTGTCCGGCGCGGCCTGCGCGGCGCTGGCGCAGGTCTTCGTGCGCAAGATGGTGGCGACCGAGGGCACCGCGGCCATCGTGTTCTGGTTCTCGGTCACCGCCAGCGGCATGGCATTGCTGACGCTGCCGTTCGGCTGGGTCTGGCCCGATCCGCTGGTGCTGGGGATGCTGATCCTCGCCGGGCTGATGGGCGGGGTCGGGCAGATCCTGCTGACCAGCGCCTATCGCTTTGCCGATGCCGGGCTGGTCGCGCCGTTCGACTATGCCTCGATCCTGTTCGCCATCCTGATCGGCTACGTGATCTTCGACGAGGTGCCGACCGGCACGGTCCTCGCCGGGGCGGCGCTGGTCGTGCTGGCCGGACTGCTGATCATCTGGCGTGAGCGCAAGCTCGGGCTGGAGCGCGCGCGGCAGCGGGCCGCCGCGCAGCAGAAGGGTCTGTAACCGGTCAGTCGGGCGTCCGGAACACGAGGCTGGCCCAGAGCGAGTGCCAGACCGCGCCCTGCGTCGCCTCGGACGGCTCGCGCGGTTCCAGCCGGACCGAGTCCACCAGATAGGCCGTTCCCGCGACCACCGGCAGCGTCACGACGCCGTCGGTGCCGGTGCGGTGGTAGGTGGTCTCGACACTGTCGTCGGCCGACTTGGCGAAGAGCTCGATCTGTGCCTCGGGCACCGGCGCCCCCTCGTGCAGAAGCTGCACGTCAAGGCCGTCCGACAGGTCGCCGGTATAGGGATTTTCCAGCGCCACCAGTTCCCAGAGCAGGCCCTGCGGGGCATCCGCACCGTCCCCCGCACCGACCGCGACGAGGGTCTTCGCGTAGCGGCGGTAGGTCTCGATGAAGCCGGTGTCGGGCAGGCCGCGCCGGGCGTGCTCGTCCAGAACCCAGGCGGCATCCTTGTGGTTCACGAAGTCCACGAATTTCTGCCGCTCGGTATAGGTCAGGCGGTTGTCGACGGTTTCGTGAACGACGATGGCGAGACCCTCGGGCGCATCGGGATAACTCAGCGCGGGGCGGTCGCCGATGCGGCCGGTCACCGGATGGGCTTCGCCGCCGGTCACCACGTCGAACCGGACGAAGCTGTTGGGCAGATAGGAATAGATCGAGCCGCCGAAGGACTGGCCGATCTTGATCTGGCCCTGGATGGTCTCGCCGGGGGCGATCTGGTAGGCGAGAGGCTCGATCCAGAATTCATGCGCCCGGGCCTGGGCTGCGACAAGGACGAGGAGCGGGGCAAGGATGCGGATGAGGCGGTTCATGGCGCGCAGGGTGGCTGCACGCGGCGCGCTGTCAAGCACGCTTGCCGGGGTTGTGATCTGGCTGGCGGCGGGATGGGCGGTCGCCCACGAGATCCGGCCCGCGATCATGGACGCGACGGTCGGCGCCACGACCATCACGATGGAGCTGGTCGCGCCGATCGAGCCTTTCGTGGCGGGGATCGACCTGAGCGCGGTGCTGGATACCGCCGAGTCGGAGCGCGCGGACGAGCACGACGCCCTGCGCGCGCTGCCGCCCGCCGAGATGGAAGCTCGGCTGCGCGCGGCCTGGCCGAGGATCGCGGAGGGATTCAAGGTCGTCTCGGACGGGCAGGACGTGCCGCTGACGCTGGAGACGGTCGAGGTTCCCGAGGTCGGCGA
>JAUHZL010000475.1 GCA_030425945.1 Alphaproteobacteria bacterium
GCGGCAAGGATCGGGGCGAGACGGGTCATCGGAACTCAAACTCCTCGAAATGGAGGGATTTCGGGGACTGGCCGGCATCGCGCAGCCCCTTGATCATGCCATCGCGCATCGGAGCGGGACCGCAGAAGTGAAAGGACGCCTCGCGCAGCGGGAACGGCGCTGCCTCGATCAGCCGGGCGGCGTCGAAGCGCCCGGCGGTCCGGCTGGCGTGAATCTCGAAGGTGAACCCGGGCACGCGGGCCGCGGCAGCTTCGAGCCGGTCGAGCCCGACGACCTGGTCGGCGGAGGTCACGCAATAGACGAGATGGATCTGTCTTTGATCCGAGGGCTCGAGCGCGTCCACGAAGGACAGGAAGGGCGTGATCCCGATGCCGCCGGCCAGCCAGATCTGCTGCGCTCCGCCGCGCCGGTGGTCGAACCGGCCATAGCCGCCTTCGATCGTCATGCGATCCCCGACGGCGACCGTGTCCCGGAGCCGCGTGGTGTAGTCCCCGAGCGCGCGGATCGAGAACTGCAGCCCGCCATCCGGCAACGTGCCCGATATCGTGAACGGGTGCGGCTCGCGCAGCCCGGCGCGGGCGACCGAGATCACGGCGAATGCTCCCGGTCGCGGCTTCAGCGGCCGTCCGAGCGGCTTGGCCTCGATCACCGTCGCGGCGGGCAGGTGCTCGACGCGGGTGACCTCGTACCGGCGCGGGCGCAGGGGCGCCCCGAACTGCGTGTAGAGGAAACTGACCACGCCGAGCGCGGCCATGACGTTCAGGTACGCCGACACCAGCGCATTTGCCTTGAACGGGACGATGACGAAGAACTGGTGGTAGCAGAAGACGAGGAACAGGATCCCCAGCGCGCGATGGCTCCATCGCCAGAGGGCGTAGGGCAGGAGATCGCGATTGCTCCACCGCGACAGCAGGGGGATCGAGGCGAGCGGCGCGGTCACCCGGGGCGGCAAACGCTTGATCCAACTGACGAGAACCAGCGCCACGAGCAGAGGAAAGGCGGTTTCCGCCGCATCCACCGCGAGCTTCGCCAGATCGACGGTCACGATGTCCCCCTCGAACGTCATGTCGAGGCTCTGGTGAAGGACGGCCGCAGCAAGAGCGGCAATCCCGGTCCACTTGTGGGTCAAGTAGACGCGGTCAAGCCCGCCGAGCGCGGCCTCGATCAGCACGGGCCGGGTGGCCAGAAACAGGTTGATGGCCATCAGCGAGAAGGCGGTCACCCCTGCACACAGCGCCAGTGCCGTCTGCACCGTCAGCGGTCCGCCTTCGAGAAGGATCAGGCCCGAGGGCACGACAAGGCCTGCGAGCACAATGCCAGTATGAAAAATGAAACGTAGCAAACGGGGTCTTCACGCTCTTCCTGAGGGTCAATGTCCCCGATGGTGCATCCCGGATCAAGGAAAAGGTCCCAGCTTGGGAAGCAGAGGAGAGCTTGCGGCGCGCCAGACGTATGCTCGCTCGTGCGGCTCGCAGCCGTCAAGGCATTGAGATTTCTTCGTGATTTAAGCGACGGCCGAGAGGTGTGGAGGGAGCTATGTGTTGCGGTCTCGTCATTCCGTCGAACTGATAACATGCGTTCCGATGGAGGGTGGCACGGAGGAGTTCCGGTGTCGAAGTGACTGCGTGTGGTCGGGTTCCGCGCCGCTCTGGGATGCTGTCCCATGAAGTGGTGTAGCTGGCGCTGATCGTCACCGTGATGTTCGGCGCGGGCCTGCTTGATCAGGATGCCACTGCGGGCAGGCTGATGACGGCATTATCGCCCATCGGCGCGATGGTTTCCAGCGTCATGTATC
>JAUHZL010000094.1 GCA_030425945.1 Alphaproteobacteria bacterium
GTGCACCTGCGCCCCGACGACACGGTGCAGGCCGCCTTCCGGGACAAGATGGCGATGCAGGCCAAGGCGCAGGAGCGCTATGCCTCGCTGCGCGACCTGCCCGCCGAGGCGCTGTGCGGCACGGTCGTGCGGCTGGACATGAACGCCGGGCTGATGGCGGACCTGCCGTCGCTCAAGGGGTCGGGCGCTTCGGGCGTGGGCCTGTTCCGCACCGAGCTGCAGTTCCTCGTCCGCTCGAAGGTGCCGCGCCGGGGCGAGCTGGCGGCGCTCTATGCCCGGGTGATGGATGCCGCCGAGGGGCGGCGGGTGGCGTTCCGCACGCTCGACATCGGGTCGGACAAGGTGCTGCCCTACATGAAGCCGACCGAGGAGCCGAACCCGGCGCTGGGCTGGCGGGCGATCCGGGTCGGGCTCGACAAGCCGGGCGTGATGCGGATGCAGTTGCAGGCGCTGATCCGCGCCGCGAACGGTCGGCCGCTGACCGTGATGTTCCCGTTCATCGCGCAGCTCGAGGAGTTCACCCAGGCGCGCGACCACCTGATGCGCGAACTGGACCGCGAGGCGGCGCTGGGCCGCGTGCTGCCCGAGACGGTGGAAGTCGGCGCGATGCTGGAGACGCCGTCGCTGGCCTTCGCGCCCCGGCATTTCTTCGAGCTGGCGGATTTCATCTCGATCGGCGGCAACGACCTGAAGCAGTTCTTCTTCGCTGCCGACCGCGAGAACGAGCGGGTGCGGCGGCGCTATGACACGCTGAACACCTCGTTCCTGAGCTTCATCGAGCAGATCGTGGCGCGCTGCGCCGAGACGGACACGCCGCTGTCGTTCTGCGGCGAGGATGCCGGCCGGCCGATCGAGGCGCTGGCGCTGACGGCGATGGGCCTGCGGGCCTTGTCGATGCGTCCGGCTTCGATCGGGCCGGTCAAGCACCTGCTCAGGCGCTCGGACCTGCGCGAGGTGCGCGCCGTGATCACCGAGGCGCGCGAGATGGGCGCGATGACGGTGCGCCCGGCGCTGATGGACTGGCTGAAGCGGCAGGGCTGAGCGGGCGCCCTGCCGGGGCCGGGCTCAGTAGCCCGACTGCTGGATCAGGAGGCGGGTGCGGCGGGTCAGCGCGTCGCTGTTGCCGACGATCGAGATGTCGTCGCAAAGCTCGGCGGCGATGTACTCGGCCACGTCGCGTGGCATCGCGGGGCGCACCTGCTGCAGGAAGTCCGCGAACTCGGCGCGCGAGCTGTTGATCAGCTCCCACGTCGGGACGGGACCGCGCTCGCAGGGATTGCGGAAGACGAAGCTGGAGGTCTGCTGGGCGCTCGCGGCGGTCGCCCCGAGGGTGGCGGCGGCGAGGGCGGCAAGAAGAAGGGGGCGCATGGCTGGGACTCCGGTCACTGGACGGCGTTTGGTCCAGTCATGCGCCGCCGGGCCCCGCCGATCAAGCCACGAGCCGTGGACAGTCTGTTCACGGCCCCGCCATCGTTTCAGCCGGCGACCTCGATCGGCGGCAGCGCCGGCGGCGCGGCGGCGGGCGCCGGCGACCGGGTCGTGGTCTGGCAGGCGGCGAGCAGGGCGAGGGTCGCAAGGACGAGGGTCAGGCGCATGGGGCGGCTCCGGCACGGGATCGGGACCGACAGGCTAGTCGCCCGCGCCGGGCATGGCCAGACCGTCGAAGGGTCAGCCCCGGCCCAGCCTTCGGCGGGCGGCAACGCGGGCGCGGAACGCCTCGGTCAGGGCGGTGCGGTCCTCGCCGGTGGCCTCGGACAGCAGGCGCAGGCCGAAGGTGATCCGCGCCATGTCCTGGTAATAGCTGGTGAAGGCGTAGTTGATCGCGGCCCCGGTCACCGCGCCCAGCACCGGCACCGTCTGCGCCGCCAGCTTCTGGCCCAGGACCGTCGCGAGGCGCGGCGCGACCTTGACCAGCACCCCCTGCACCGTGGCCCCGGTCACCCCGAGGCGCAGGGTCAGGAACGACGTCTCCAGCCCGTCATCCTCGGACAGCGGCCCGGCGGCCGCGAAGACGCGGAGGCAGTCGAGCCGGGTCGCCTCGTCGCCGGGGTCGAAGCCGTGCTCGGCGGCGATGCCCTGCACCGCGCGCAGGATCACCGTGGTGGTCACCGGCAGTTCCGCCACGGCCCCCGGCAGCCCCGCGAACCCGCCCGCCGCCCCGGTCCCCATCGTGACGGCGGCGTTCAGCCAGTCCTTCTGGTCGGGCAGCGCGCGGCGCGAGCGGGCGGCGGCGGCGAAGGCCGCCTCGAGCGCGCGCTGGGTGAGCGTGTCCATCTGGCCCTTCACCGGCGCGGGCAGCCGGTCGAGCAGGCTCTCGGCCTGTCCGCCGAGCAGTCCCAGAACCTGCATGCCCAGCCCGTTCGCGGCGCGGTAGCGGATCGCCAGCCCGTCGAGCACGGCATCGCGGTCCACCGGGACGGGGACGGGAACGGGGGCGGGCAGGGTCATCGGCGGGCCTTTCGGTCGGGCGGTGCCCTTGCAGGTGGGGCCGCCCGGCCTGCCCCGCAAGGTCAGGCGGGTTCCGTGGGGGTCCAGCGGGTGACACGCCCGCCGACGCCCTTCCACGCCCCGTCGGTCAGGGCGATGCCGAGGACTCGGTCGGGGTTGGTGGGCGGCGGCATCTCGACCCCGCTCAGCTTCTCGAAGCCGAAGCGGCGGTAATAGGGCGCGTCGCCCACCAGAAGGACGCGGTCCCAGCCGCCGTCCTCGGCCCGCGACAGGACCTGCCGGATCAGCCGCCCGCCCAGCCCTTCGCCCTGCCGGGTCGGGTGAACCGCCACCGGACCGAGCAGCAGCGCCGGCGTGCCGCCGACCCGCACCGGCCAGACCCGGATCGCGCCACCGAGGATGCCGAGATCGTCCCGCGCCACGAGGCAGAGCCCGCGGACCGGCGGCACGTCATCGCGCAGGCGATAGGACGAGAGGGCCTCGCGGCCGGGCGCGAAGCAGAGATCGTAGAGCGCTTCGACCTCCCACCGGTCGTCGGGCTGTTCGAGGGTCAGAAGCACGCGCCGGGGCCTCGGGGGTGAATTGCCGCTGGAAGGCGGGGTAACATGGCCCTAGGTGGCGCGCAAACGAGTCCCGTCCCCTGCCCTGCCGGAGGTCCGCGCCCCCATGTTCTATCGCCCCGAAGACGGCCACGGTCTGCCGCACAACCCCTTCAACGCCATCGTCACGCCGCGCCCGATCGGCTGGATCTCGACGCGCGGCGCGGACGGGTCCGAGAACCTCGCGCCCTACTCCTTCTTCAACGCCGTCGCCTACGTGCCGCCGCAGGTGATGTTCGCCTCGACCAGCGCCAAGCCGGACCGGGGCGACACCAAGGACAGCGTCGCCAACATCCGCGAGACCGGGGTGTTCTGCGTCAACATCGTCGAATACGCGATGCGGGACGCGATGAACCTGACCTCCGGCCCCTGGGCGAAGGACGAAGACGAGTTCGCCAAGGCGGGCCTCGCGCGCGCCGCCTGCGAGACCATCGCCTGCTCCCGCGTCGCCGCCGCCCCCGCCAGCCTCGAATGCCGCCTGACGCAGATCGTGGCGCTGGAGGGGGTGTCGAATTTCGCGGTCTTCGGCGAGGTGACCGGCATCCACCTGCGCGACGACGTGCTGGTGGACGGCGTCTTCGACGTGACCCGCTACCAGCCCCTCGCCCGCCTCGGCTACCGCGACTACGCCGTGGTGCGCGAGGTGTTCTCCCTCAAGCGTCCGGGCGAGTGACGCGGGCGGGATGTGAGTATTTTTGCCAAGAAGAAGGGGGGCGCGCGCCCGGGTTCTTCTTGGTGCAAATACTCCGGGGGAGCCGCGCCGCAGGCGTGGCGGGGGCGGAGCCCCCCTGCCCTCAGTGCCCGCCGAGAATGCCGGTGCGGACGTCGTAGTCGGCGGCGATCTGGTAGTCGGGGTCGTCGTCGCTGTCGATCATCAGGTGACCGGCGCGGGACAGCAGGCGGTGGCAGTCGCGCGACAGGTGGCGCAGCTGCAGGGTCTTGCCGGCGGCCTCGTAGCGCAGGGCCATCGCCTCGATCGCCTGCAGGGCGGACTGGTCGGCGACGCGGCTGTCGGCGAAATCCGCGACCACGAGGGCGGGGTCGGTCTCGGGCGCGAAGAGTTCCGAGAAGCCCGCCGCGGAGCCGAAGAAGAGCGGGCCGCTGATCTGGTAGACCTTCGCGCCCTCGGGCGTGATCCGGGTGGTGGCGCGGATGCGGGTGGCGTTCTGCCAGGCATAGGCCAGCGCCGAGACGATGACCCCCACGACAACGGCGGTGGCGAGGTCGGTGGCGACGGTGACGGCGGTCACCAGCACGATGACCACCGCATCGGTGGGCGGCACGCGGCGCAGGATGGTCAGCGAGTTCCAGGCAAAGGTGCCGATCACCACCATGAACATCACCCCGACCAGGGCGGCGAGCGGGATCTGCTCGATCAGCGGCGCGCCGACGAGGATGAAGCTCATCAGGAACAGGGCCGCCGCGACGCCCGCGATCCGGGTCCGCGCGCCGGAGTTCACGTTGATCATCGACTGGCCGATCATCGCGCAGCCGCCCATCCCGCCGAAGACGCCGGTCACGGTGTTCGCGACGCCCTGCGCCACGCATTCCTTCGAGGCGCCGCCGCGCCGGCCGGTGATCTCGCCCACGAGGTTCAGGGTCAGCAGGCTCTCGATCAGGCCGATGGCGGCGAGGATCAGCGCGTAGGGCAGGATGATCCGGAGCGTCTCCAGCGTCAGCGGAACGGCGGGCAGGTGGAAGGCGGGCCAGCCGCCCTCGATCGAGGCCATGTCGCCGACGCGGGGCACGTCGAGGCCGAAGCCGATCACCAGCGCCGCGGTCAGGCCGATCCCGGCCAGCGGCGCGGGGATGACGCGGGTCAGTTTCGGGGTGGCCCAGATCACCGCCATCGTCAGCGCAACGAGGCCGAGCATCAGCGCCAGCGGCAGGCCCGAGAGCCAGTCACCGCCGCCGAGGCCGTGGCCGGTGGCCTCGGACGTGCCCGGCACGCGGAACTGGCCGAGCTGGGCGAGGAAGATCACGATGGCGAGCCCGTTGACGAAGCCCAGCATCACCGGGTGCGGCACCAGCCGGATGAACTTGCCGAGGCGGAAGATCCCGGCCGCGATCTGGATCAGGCCCATCAGCACCACGGTGGCGAAGAGGTACTCCACCCCGTGCTGCGCGACGAGGCTGACCATGACCACGGCGAGCGCGCCGGTGGCCCCCGAGATCATGCCCGGCCGCCCGCCGATCAGCGCGGTGATCAGGCCGACGATCACGGCGGCATAGAGGCCGACCAGCGGGTGCACGCCCGCGACGAAGGCGAAGGCGACCGCTTCGGGAACCAGCGCGAGCGCGACGGTCAGGCCCGACAGGACCTCGGTCCGGAGGCGGGCGGCGTCGAGGGTCGGGGCCTGCGGCAGGCGGTCGGCCAGGGCGGCCATCAGGAGACGGGTCATCGGGGGTCCGGGGCGCAAGGGGGGACCGGGGCGCGAACGGGCGCGCGGCACGGCCGGGAGGGGTGAGGGGTTGGCGGTGTCTCGCATCGCCGCGGCGCAGAGAGAGCCCCTGCTGGCGGGATGCCGCCATGCGCGGGCTGCATGGCTGGGCGCGGCGGTCCCGGCGGGATCGTGCCCCCGGCCGGCGGCGCAGCGCGGGGCCTTTGCAATCGCGGCACGAGGTGCGAGACTGTGCGGGACGGTCCGGAACGGGCCGCGCGCGGGGCTCGGACAGGCAGGGGAGCGACGGCATGGAGACGGTGATCGGGGTCATCGGCGGATCGGGGGTCTATGACATCGACGGGCTGGAAGACGCCGTCTGGACCGAGGTCGCCAGCCCCTGGGGCACGCCCTCCGACGCGATCCTGACCGGGCGGCTCGGCGGCGTGAAGATGGCGTTCCTGCCCCGGCACGGGCGCGGCCACGTCCATTCGCCGACCACGGTGCCCTACCGCGCCAACATCGACGCGCTGAAGCGGCTGGGGGTGACCGACGTGATCAGCGTCAGCGCCTGCGGGTCATTCCGGCAGGAGATGGCGCCGGGCGATTTCGTCATCGTGGACCAGTTCATCGACCGCACCTTCGCGCGCGAGAAGTCGTTCTTCGGCACCGGCTGCGTCGCCCATGTCAGCGTCGCGCATCCGACCTGCGGGCGTCTCGGCGCGGCCTGCGCCGACGCCGCCGAGGCGGCCGGGATCACCGTGCATGACGGCGGCACCTACCTCGCGATGGAGGGACCGCAGTTCTCGTCGATGGCCGAGTCGCGGCTCTACCGCGAGGTCTGGGGCTGCGACGTGATCGGGATGACCAACATGCCGGAGGCCAAGCTCGCCCGCGAGGCGGAGCTGTGCTACGCGAGCGTCGCGATGATCACCGACTATGACAGCTGGCACCCGGAGCACGGCGCGGTCGAGATCACCGACATCATCCGCACCCTGACCGGCAATGCCGACAAGGCGCGCGCCCTCGTCGGGCGGCTGCCGGGCCTGCTGGGCGAGACCCGCGGGCTGTGCCATCACGGCTGCGACCGGGCGCTCGACCATGCGCTGCTGACCGCGCCCGACCGGCGCGACCCGGACCTGATGTCGAAACTCGACGCGGTCGCGGGCCGCGCGCTGGGCCTCTGAGGGGAGATGCGCGCGATGCTGCGGCGGCTGGCCCTCGGGCTCGGACTGGCGCTCGGGCTTTCTACGGGCGCGGGGGCGGTGGACTACGTGGCGGGCACCGGTCCGCTGAGCGATGCCGATTTCTACCGGCTGGTGGCCTGCGGGGCGCCGCCCGGCGGGGCGTGCCAGTCGCGCCCGATCGCCTGGCCCGCGCCCGAGCGCCGGGACCTGCGGGTGGCGCTGGAGGGCCGCGACGCGGGATTTCCCGCCTGGCTCGGGCGGGTCGTGGCGGGCGCGGTGATCCACGCGGTGCAGGAGATCAACGGCGCCGGCGCGGACCTGCGGCTGCGGCTGGTCCCGGCGAGCAGCGGGGCCGATATCCGGATCTACCTGCGCGACATCCCCTATGGCGGGACGATCACCGGCACCGGGCTGTCGGCGCTCGACGGCACGCCGCTGCAGATCGCGCGGTTCTCGCTGAACTGGTCCCTCGACCGCGAGATCCGGCGCGGCGTGATCCTGATCAGCCGCGACCTGCGCGCCGACGAGGCGCATTCGGTGCTGCTCGAGGAACTGGTGCAGTCGATGGGGCTGCGCTGGGACATCCGCGACCCGGCCTATCGCGGACGCTCGATCTTCGACGAGGACAGCAACCTCGTGCGGCGGCTGAGCGGGCAGGACCGGACGGCGCTGCGGATGCACTACGGGACGCGGCGGTGAGACGGGCGGCGGTCTTTCTTCTGGCGCTGGTCGCGGCGGGCGCGGCGCGGGCGGAGCCCGACGATTTCGTCACCGCGCCAGACCGGCTGTCGGACGAGGCCTTCTACCGGCTGGTGGCCTGCGGCGCGCCGCCCGGCGAGGGCTGCGTGAAACCGATGGCGCGCTGGGTGCGGGCCGCCGACGAGGCGATCACCGTGGCGCTGGCCGCGCCCGATCCGGGCTTCCCGGGCTACCGCCTCGGCGATGCGAGCGCGGCCCTCGACGATGCCATCGCGCAGATCGCGGGCACCGGGGCGGCGGTGCCGCTGGTGCGGCTGGCCGACGGGTCGGCGGCGGACATCACCGTGTTCCTGAGCGGTGCGGCACATGGCGAGACCCTGCTGCGCACCGGCTTTCCCGGTCTCGACGGGCAGGTAATCGCGGGCGGGCTGATGACCTTCTGGGCGCGCGAGGGCCGGATCGAGCGCGCCGGGATCGCGTTGAGCCGCGACCTGCCGCGCCGCACCATCCGCTCGGTCCTGCTGGAGGAGCTGGTGCAGGCGCTGGGGCTGGCGACCGACGTGCGCGGCCCGGCCTACCTGCGCGCGAGCATTTTCGACGAGGACAGCAACACCGTCACCCGGCTCGACGGGCAGGACGCGGAGGCGGTGCGGCGGCACTACCCCGCGCCCGCCGTGCCGCAAAGCTCGGCCAGCCGCTGAGGCCCGGCCCGGAGAGAGGATCGCCATGACCCCGCAGAAGACCGTCCGCGACTATATCCGCACGATTCCCGATTTCCCCCACGAGGGCATCCTGTTCCGGGACGTCACCACGCTGTTCGGCGATCCGCGCGGCTTCCGGATGGCCGTGGACCAGTTGCTGGCCCCCTACGTCGGGACCCGGATCGACAAGGTTGCGGGTCTGGAGGCGCGCGGCTTCATCCTCGGCGGCGCGGTGGCGCACCAGTTGTCGGTGGGCTTCGTGCCGGTGCGCAAGAAGGGCAAGCTGCCGGGCCGCACGATCGCGCAGGACTACAAGCTGGAGTACGGCGAGGCGACGGTGGAGATCCACGACGACAGCCTGCAACCGGGCGAGCGGGTGCTGCTGGTCGATGACCTGCTGGCCACCGGCGGCACGGCGGAGGCCGGGATTCGCCTGATCGAGCGGCTGGGGGCCGAGGTGGTCGGCTGCGCCTTCGTCATCGACCTGCCGGACCTCGGCGGCCGCAAGCTGCTGGAAGGCATGGGGATGGACGTGCATGCCCTGACCGCCTTCGAGGGCGCCTGACAGATCGCTAAAATGCGCCGCATTCCGGGGATCGGGCTTGTTCCGGATCAAAGGCGGGTTTCCGGGTAACCTTTTGGAAAGGCGAGTCGCGCTAGAAGGGGACATCCGCAGAACGTGGATGTTTGCTTGCAAGACCCCTCACTCGCCGGACCCTTCACCCCCTCGCTCGTCCGGCATCACCCACCCCCCGACGCCCTGCCTCACCAGCAGGGCGTCTCCCTTTTGCGGG
>JAUHZL010000095.1 GCA_030425945.1 Alphaproteobacteria bacterium
CTGGCGAGCGGGCGCTCGGCCTTGGCGGCGGCGATCTCGTCGAGCTTGTAGGCCTTGATGCGGTCGAGAATGTCACTCATGGCGTTGAAATACCCGTTGCGCGCGGTGATGAAAAGCGGCGTTGCGGAGGTGCGGTCGATGCCCTGGCGCGTTTCCGGGCAAGCGATTGGAAACGCGGGAAAAGCCACGTCGGTGCAACGTCGGTATCACGTCGGTATTCTGTCGGTGCCGATGTCGGTGCGCGCCTCAGCCCGGCGCGGCGGCGGAGGTCAGGCGGGCGAGCGCCTCGACCTTGGCCCTGGCCGCGCCGCTGTCGAGGCTTTCGGCGGCCAGCACCGCGCCGTCGCGCAGCGAGCCGACCGTGCCCGACACCACCAGCGCGGCCGCCGCGTTCAGGCAGACCGCGTCGCGGTAGGCGGACGGCGCCCCGTCGAGCAGCGCCCGGAAGGCCACCCCGTTCTCGGCCGGGGTGCCGCCGAGGATGGCCTCGAACGGGTGGACGGGGAGGCCCGCGTCCTCCGGGTGGAGTTCGCGCTCGGTCACGGTGCCGTTCTCCAGCGCCGCGACCCAGGAGACGCCCGCGATGCTGAGCTCGTCGGTGCCGTCCGAGCCGTGGACGATCCAGGCGGTCTCGGAGCCGAGCTGCGCAAGCGTCTCGGCCATCGGGCGGATCAGCGGACGGGCGAAGGCCCCGGTCAGCTGGCGCTTGACGCCCGCCGGGTTGGTCAGCGGGCCGAGGATGTTGAAGATCGTCCGGGTGCCCAGTTCGGCGCGCGTCGGCATGACGTGGCGGATCGCCGGGTGGTGCATCGGGGCCATCATGAAGGCGATGCCGACCTCGGCCAGCGCCGCCTCGACGACGGAGGGGCCGACCATCACCTCGATCCCCATCTGGGTCAGCACGTCCGCGGCGCCGGACTTGGAGCTGAGGTTGCGGTTGCCGTGCTTGGCGACCGGCACGCCCGCGCCCGCGACGACGAAGGCGGTGGCGGTCGAGATGTTCAGCGTGCCCTTGCCGTCGCCGCCGGTGCCGACGATGTCCATCGCGCCCTCGGGCGCCGTCACCGGGTTGCACTTGGCGCGCATCACGGCGGCGGCGGCGGCGTATTCGTCGACCGTTTCGCCCCGCGTGCGCAGCGCCATCAGGAAGCCGCCCATCTGGCTGGGGGTCGCTTCGCCCTCGAACAGCGCGTTGAAGGCGGCTTCGGCCTCGGCGCGGGTGAGGGGGCGCTCGGCGGCCGTGCCGATCAGCGGCTTCAGGGCATCACTCATGCGGGCACCTTCAGGGTCTTCAGGAAGTTGCCGAGCATCGCGTGGCCGTGCTCGGAGCGGATCGATTCCGGGTGGAACTGCACGCCGTGGACCGGCAGCGTCCGGTGCTGCAGGCCCATGATGGTGCCGTCTTCCAGCCAGGCGGTGACCTCGAGGCAGTCGGGCAGGCTGTCGCGGTCGACCACCAGCGAGTGGTAGCGGGTCGCGGCAAAGGGCGAGGGCAGGCCCTCGAACAGGCCTTTGCTCGCGTGGTGCATGGTGCCCATCTTGCCGTGGACGATCTCGTGGCAGCGCACGACCTTGCCGCCGAAGGCCTGCCCGATGGTCTGGTGCCCGAGGCAGACGCCGAGGAGCGGCGTGCGGGTCTCTGCGGCGGCCTCGGTCAGGGCGAGGCAGATGCCGGCCTGGTCGGGGTCGCAGGGGCCGGGGGACAGCACGATGCCTGCCGGGTTCAGCGCCAGCGCGTCCTGCACGTCGAGCGCGTCGTTGCGGCGCACGGTGACATCGGCCCCAAGCTCGCCCAGATAATGGACAAGGTTGAAGGTGAAGCTGTCATAATTGTCGATGAGCAATAGCATTGCGCGCCTCTCCTGCCTTGCGCCTGCTTCAAGGGGGGTGCACCCTGCGCGCCGGTCGCGGTATAGATGGGCCAAGGCAAAGGCCGGGGTCAAGGCTGCGGGACGCGCAGGCAGGCGCTGTGGCGGACCGGGCCGAAGACCGAACCGACAAGGAGCAGGACAGGCGACATGCTGAAGGGTTTACTCTCCGGGCTGATCTGGGGCGCGCTGGTCTCGACCCTCGTGGTGGTCGGGGCGTCGCTGAACGCGCCGCTGCTGGGTCCGCGCGCCGAGCCGGTCGAGGTGCCGCGCGGCAGCGGGTTCGACGCCGCGATGGTGGCGCCGGGGATGCGGACGCCGGGCACCGCCGATCCGATCGCGCCGGGGACCGAGGCCGCGCCGCGCGCCGAGGTCCCCGAGGCGCCCGAGACGCCCGGCGGGGCCGACACTGCCCCCGCGCCGGGCGTGCGTCTGCCCGAGGTGCCGGAGGGACCGGTGCTGCCCGAAACCCCCGAAGCCAGCGCGGACCCGGTCGAGGTGGCCCGTGCCGAGACCGCCCCGGAGGTGCCCGTCGCCCCGCCCGCCGCGCCGCTGTTGCGCGATGCGCCAGAGGGCCTGCCGGTGACCGAGGGGGTCGACGGTGCGCCGGAGCCCGAACCGGAGCCGGTTGCGGAGCCCGCGCCGGTGGCTGAGCCGGAGCCGGAGCCGGTCGCGACCGAAGGGGCGGAGGCCCCGCCGACGCCCGCCGAGGTGGCGCGCGCGGGCGTGGTGACCGGGCGGCTGCCCAGCATCGGGGCCGAGACCCCCGCCGCGCCCGAGACCGCCGTCGTGCAGCCCGCGCCGCAGGCGGAGGGGGCGCTGGAGCGCAACGCGCTGCGCTTGCCGCTCAGCCCCGGGTTGCCGGTCTATTCCATCGTGCTGATCGACCGGACCGGCGATGCCCTGCCGCAGGCCGCGGTCGCGGGCTTTCCCGCGCCGCTGACGGTGGCGCTCGACCCGCGCACCTCGGGCGCGGCGGCGGCGGCCGAGGGCTACCGGGCGACCGGGCACGAGGTGCTCGTGCTGGCCGACGCGCTGCCCGCCGAGGCGACGCCGTCCGAGCTGGGCGCGCTGATGGCCGACCTGCTGGCCGCGCTGCCGAGCGCGGTGGGCGTGCTGATCCCGCCCGAAAGCCCGATCCTGCGCGACCGGGCGCGGATGACGGCGGTGACGGGGCTGCTGGCGCGGACCGGGCATGGCCTCGTGGCGCTGCCGCAGGGCCTCGACACGCTGGGGCAGGTCGCCGAGGCGGCGGGCGTGCCCGAGGCCAAGCTGTTCAGCGTGCTGGATTCGGGCGACGAGGCCGCGCCGCTGATCGAGCGCTATCTCGACCGCGCCGCCTTCGAGGCCGACCGCGCCGCCGCGGTGGCCGTGCTGGGGACGGTGCGCCCCGAGACGGTGGAGGCGCTGACCAACTGGATCGGGGGCCGCCGCGCCGCCGGGATGGCGGTCGCGCCGATTTCCGCGCTGATGCTCGACGAGTTCTGAGGCGGCGGGACCGGCCGCCTCAGCCGTTCCGGTCCGACTTGGCGAAGAGGCCCGCTTCCTCGGCCGCGCGGCGGATGGCGCGGGACTTGTTGACGGTTTCCTGGAACTCGGCCTCGGGGTCGCTGTCGTAGACGACGCCGCCACCTGCCTGGATATAGAGCGTCTGGTCCTTCAGCACGGCGGTGCGCAGGGCGATGCACATGTCCATGTCGCCGTTCGCGGCGAAGTAGCCGACGCCGCCGCCGTAGACGCCGCGCTTTTCCGGCTCCAGCTCGTCGATGATCTCCATCGCGCGGACCTTGGGCGCGCCCGAGACGGTGCCCGCGGGCATCCCCGCCAGCAGGGCCGAGAGGGCGTCGTGATCCTCGCTGAGTTCGCCCACCACGTTCGAGACGATGTGCATGACGTGGGAATAGCGCTCGACGATGAATTCCTCGGTCGGGCGGACCGTGCCGATCTTCGAGACCCGGCCGACGTCGTTGCGCCCGAGGTCGAGCAGCATCAGGTGCTCGGCCAGTTCCTTGGGATCGGCGAGCAGGTCCAGTTCCAGCGCCTTGTCCTCGGCCGGGGTCGCGCCGCGCTTGCGGGTGCCCGCGATGGGCCGGATCGTCACCTCGCGCCCGAACACGCGCACGAGGATCTCGGGCGAGGCGCCGATGACCTGGAAGCCGCCGAAGTTGAAGAAGAACATGAAGGGCGACGGGTTGGTGCGCCGCAGCGAGCGATAAAGCGCGAAGGGCGGGTAGGGGAAATGCTGCGCCCAGCGTTGCGAGGGCACGACCTGGAAGATGTCGCCCGCGCGGATGTAGTCCTTGGCCTTCTCGACGGCCTGAAGATAGGCGTCATGGGCGAAGTTCGACACCGCCTCTCCGACCGGGGCGGCCTCGCCGAGATCGCGGCTTTCGCCCTCGGCGGAGCGTTCGAGGTCGCGCACGGCGTCCATCACCCGTTCGGCGGCCTGCGCATAGGCGGCGCGCGCCGTCAGCCCGGACCCGGCCCAGGCGGGCGAGACCACGGTCACCTCGCCCTTCACCCCGTCGAGCACCGCGACGACCGAGGGCCGCATCAGCACCGCGTCGGGCAGGCCGAGGGGATCGGGATTGACGTTCGGCAGCCGCTCGACGAGCCGGACCATGTCATAGCCGAGATAGCCGAAGAGACCCGCCGCGATGGGCGGCAGGTCGTCGGGCATGTCGATCCGGCTTTCCGCGATCAGGCCGCGCAGGGCGGTCAGCGGGTCGGCCTCGACCGGGCGGAACGCCTCCGGGTCGAAGCGGGCGTCGCGGTTCAGCTCGGACGCGGTGCCCCGGCAGCGCCAGATCAGGTCGGGTTTCAGCCCGACCACCGAGTAGCGCCCGCGCACCTCGCCGCCGGTCACCGACTCGAGCACGAAGCTGTCGGTGCGGGCCCGGGCGAGCTTGAGCATCACCGACACCGGCGTGTCGAGGTCGGCGGCGAGCCGCGTGTAGACCACCTGGTTTTCGCCGCGCGCGAACCCGGCCTCGAACTGAGCGAACTCGGGAAAGAGCGCCATGCGACCGGGCCTTACTGGAGCTGGGACAGCACGGCGTTGACCGCCGCCTGGTCGAGTTGCAGCCCGGCCTCGGCCTGAACGGCGGTGGCGTAGGCGTCGAAGATGTCCTGCGCGAAGCCCTGGTCCGCCTCGCGTTGCAAGAGGCCGGTCAGGAAGTCCACGTCGGGATCGGTCTCGTCGGGCGGCAGGATCGCGTCGAGCCGCACGAGATACGAGGCGTCCGGCCCCTCGATGGTCTGCCAGACGCCATCCACCTGCATCTCGAAGACCGAGGGCAGGAAGAATTGCGGCACCCCGGCGATGAAGGCATCGCGGGTCAGTTCCTCGGATTGCAGCGACAGCCCCAGCGAGGTGGGGCGGGTGCCGCCGTCGAGCAGGGCCTTGACCGTCTCGGCCTGCGCCTGCACCGCCTTCTGGGTGGCATCCGCGATCCAGGCGTCGCGCACGTCGGCCTCGATCTCCTCGAAGGGGGGGACCTGCGGCGGGCGGATCTCGTCCACGCGCAGCGCGGCCACGCCGCCGTCATCCAGCTCGATCAGCTCGGGGAAATCGCCCACGTCCTGCGCCTGCACGGCCTCGCGGAAGGCCGGGTACCCGGCGATGCCCTCGGCGAGGTCCGGGGTGATCTCTGCGGTCTCCAGCACGGCGGGGGTCTCGGAGGCGATCTCTTCCAGCGTCGCGCCGCTCGCCACGAGGTCGTTCAGCGGTTCGATCTCGTCCGCGACCGCGCGGCGGGCCTCGTCGAGGGCCAGCTCGTCGAACAGCTCGTCGCGCACGTCCTCGAAGGGCACTTCGCGCGGGTTCAGGATCGCGGCGACCCGGTAGATCGCCGGGCCGAGGTCGGTCTCGATCGGGCCGACATCGCCGGTGTCCTCCAGCCCGAAGACCGCGTCGGCGGCGGCCGCCGGCAGGTCGTCGCGGGCCACTTCGCCGAGGCCGATGTCCTCGAGGTCGAGGCCGCGCGCGGCCAGCAGGTCGTCGAAGCTGGTCGCGCCGCTGGCGAGGTCGGCCATCGCCTGGTCGGCGGCCTCCTGCGACGGCATCACGAGGCGGTAGACGATCCGCCGCTCGGGCTGGACATACTCGTCGATGCGGTCCTCGTAGGCGCGGCGCAGGGTCTCTTCGGGCAGGGTGATCTCCGCGCGCATCATCTCGGGCGAGAGCAGCACGTAGGTGATCGCGCGGGTCTCGGGGGCCTCGAACTGGTCCGGGTTGGCGTCGTAGAAGGCGCGCAGCGTCTCGGTGCCCGGATCGGCAGGCGCGGCGGCCAGCGCCGAGGCGGTGATCGGGGTCCAGACGAAGCTGCGGCGCTCGGCGAGGAAGCCGATCAGGGTGTCGGCAAAGGTCGCGGGCGCGGCCACGCCGCCGATCACGGCCCCTTGCAGCAGGTCGCGCGCGGCGCCTTCGCGCACGTCACGCTCGAAGCCCTCGGGGTTGAGGCCGTTCTGGTCCAGCGTGAACTCGTAGGCCTGGCGGTCGAACCCGCCCGAGAGGCCCTGGAAGGCGGGCATGTCGCGGATCGCCTGGGCCACGCGGGCATCCCCGACCGAGATGCCGCGCTTGCGGGCTTCCTCGTCGAGGGCGGCGCTCGCCACGACCTGCACCAGCACCTGCCGGTCGAGGCCGGTCTCGCGCGCCTCGGCGACCGACACGGTGCGTCCGGCCTGCTGCGAGGCGCTGCGCAGGCGTTGCTGCAGGGCACGGGCATAGTCGTTCACGTCGATCTCTGTCTCGCCGACCCGACCCATCGAGGTGATGCCGCCGCCGAAATTGCCGATCCCGAACCCGGCAAGGCCGAGGATCAGCATCCCGAGCAGGATGTAGACGAAGACATTCGCGGTTTTGCCCTTCATCGGGTCCTCCGGTCGGTAGCGGCTCCGGCTTCAATACGTCCGCAGCCGGGCGGGAACAAGGGCAGGGCGCTCAGGCGCGCGCGGCCACGGCGGCGAGGCGGTCCGCGAGCTGCCCGATGCCGCCGGCGTCCACGTTGGCGAAGGCGATGCGCAGGGTGCGCTCGGCGAAGCCGTCGCTGCCCTCGGCCCGGGTCGGGGCGAACATCGTGCCGGGCAGCAGGAGGATGCCGTGGTCGCGCACGAGGCGTTGCGCCAGCGCGTCCGAGGCCTCGTCCGCGAAGGGATGTTCGGCATAGGCGAAATAGGCGCCGCAGCCCAGCAGCCGCCAGCCGGGCAGGCGCTGGAAGGCGGCCTCCATCGCGGCGCGGCGGGCGAGGATCTCCTGCCGTTCGCCCGCGAGCCAGTCGCCGAGGTTCCGCATCCCCCAGAGCGCGCCGCGCTGGCCGACCTGCGGCGGGCAGATGGCGACGGTGTCGAGGAACTTCTCGACCTCGGCCAGCCGGTCGGCGGCGGCGACGATCGCGCCGACACGGTGGCCGGTCAGGCGGTAGGCCTTGGAGAAGGAATAGAGCTGGATCAGCGTGTCGGACCAATCCGGATCGGTGAAGAGGTCATGCGGCGCGCCGTCCCGGCTGTGGAAGTCGCGGTAGGTCTCGTCGAGGATCAGCGCCACGCCGCGTGCCCGGGCGAGGTCGCGGAAGGCCGCGAGCAGGGCGGGCGGGTACTCGACCCCGCCGGGGTTGTTGGGGCTGACGAGGACGATGGCGCGGGTGCGGTCGGTCAGGAGCGCGGCGGCCTGTTCGGGGTCGGGCAGCAGGCTGTCGCCGGTCGGCAGGGGGATCGTCGCGATCCCCATCATGTCGTGCCACATGCGGTGGTTGAAGTACCACGGCGTCGGCAGCATCACCGCGTCGCCAGCGCCCGCCAGCGTGGACAGCACGCTGGTATAGGCCTGGTTGCAGCCGGAGGTGATCGCGACCTGCGCGGGCGCCACCGCGCCGCCGTAGCCGGCGGTCCAGTCGGCGGCGATCTGCGCGCGCAGTTCGGGCAGGCCGAGGACCGGGCCATAGAGATGCGCGCCCGGGTCGTGCAGGACCGCGTCGGCCAGCGCCTGCAGCAGCGGCGGCGGCGGCGGGTCGACCGGGGCCGCCTGGCTGACGTTGATCAGCGGCAGGCCCGCGGGCGGCGGGGTTTCGGCCAGCCAGCGGCGGGCCTCCATCACGGGCGGCGGGAAGGTGGCGAGGAAGGCAGGGTTCGTGCGCATCAAGATCCCGGTCGGTCAGAGGCGGGCCACGCCCGGAGACCGCCGGGACAGGGCCGGGCGTCGGTGAGGCTCAGTCGCGGCCGCGATAGGGCTCGACGTATTGCAGGGCCATGTCCCACGGGAAGAAGATCCACGTGTCCTGGCTGACGCCGGTGATGAAGGTATCGACCAGCGGCTCGCCTTTCGGCTTGGCATAGACGGTGGCGAAATGCGCCTTCGGGTAGAGCGCCCGCACCACTTCCAGCGTCTTGCCGGTGTCCACGAGGTCGTCGATCACGAGGATGCCCTCGCCGTCGCCCATCAGCGCGTCGTCGGGCTTGTTCAGCACGACGGGCTCGGCCTGGCTCTGGTGGTCGTAGGACTTGACGCTGATCGTGTCGACCATCCGGATGCCCAGTTCGCGGGCGATGATCATCGCGGGCGCCATGCCACCCCGCGTGATCGCCACCACGGCGCGCCAGGCCCCGGCCTCGCCCGGACCGTGCTTGTCGAGCCGCCACGCCAGCGCACGGCTGTCGCGGTGGATCTGGTCCCAGCTGACGTGGAAGCCTTTCTCGTGGGGCAGGCGGTCGGCCATCGGGCAGTCTCCTCGAACGGGCGGTTTGGGTCCGGCTTACTTCTTCCCGGTCACGGCGTCGATATCTGGGGCGTCGACGGCCTTCATGCCGACGACATGGTAGCCCGCATCGACGTGCAGCACCTCGCCGGTGGTGCCCGAGCCGAGATCCGACAGCAGGTAGAGGGCGGACTTGCCGACATCCTCGATCGTGACGTTCCGGCGCAGCGGCGAGTTCA
>JAUHZL010000096.1 GCA_030425945.1 Alphaproteobacteria bacterium
GCCGGGGGGTGGACTTTGCTCGACATCGTCTCGACATTCGGACCGGAAGGACTGAACGAGAGACGGGCCGATGCCGGACAATACTATCTCCGCTTCTGAAACGCTCCGGACCGGCAACCGCGTCATCCAGTTCGGCATCGCGGCCATCGTCCTGATCCTCGGGCTGGCCGCGGTCGGCCTGTTCCGGGCGCTGCCGGATGCCAACGCGTTCAACGCCCGCGTCGAGAGACTGTTCATCGAAAGCGACCTGACCTCGCCCGCCGAGATCACGCTGCTGGAGATCCTCGCGCAGTCCGGGACCGCGTTCTCGGAAACGCTGATGTCCTACCGGATCGTGATCTTCGTGCTGCTGGTCTTCTCGACGGCGCTGCTGATCGCGTCGCTGGTGTTCCTCGTCACGCTGCTGGCCCTGAACCGGCGGGTCAGCCAGATCAACAAGCAGGGCATCCAGGTCGGCTCGCTGCTGATCTCGCGCGCCGAGCGCGTCGTGGTCATCAACGACATGGAGTTCAAGCTGACGGAGGCCGCGATCGAGACCCTCGCGGTCCTGGCCGAGGCGCGGATGGACGGTGACATCCTGACCGGCGCGCAGCTTGAGGCCGTGATCCAGGGCCGCAGCGAATCCGATTGCGAGGAGGCCGCCGGGGCCACCCGCATCAAGCGCCTGCGCGATTCGCTGGGCAACCAGATGGTCGCCGAGATCCTCGTGAAGAACATCTCGCGGCAGGGCTACGTGCTGGCCATCGACAAGAGCGTGATCCGCATGGTCTGAGCCGGGCTGGCCCGGGCACCGACCCCGCACCGACGCGATACCGACGTTGCACCGACGTGATACCGACGTCGCTTTTTGTCCCTCCGGCCCCGCCGACTCGTGCCAGACTGGCCGCGACGGAGGTGCCATGACCCATCCCTTTCTCGACCACCTGACCGCCACCCTCGCCGGGATCGAGGCCGACGGCCTGACCAAGCGCGAGCGCCTGATCACCTCACCGCAATCGGGCCGGGTGACCATCGGCGGACGCGAGGTCATCAACCTGTGCGCCAACAATTACCTGGGCCTGGCCGATCACCCGGCGCTGATCGAGGCCGCCGGGCAGGCGATGGCCGACCACGGGTTCGGCCTCGCCTCGGTCCGGTTCATCTGCGGCACGCAGGATCTGCACCGCGCGCTGGAGGAGCGCCTCGCCCGGTTCCTCGGCATGGACGACGCGATTCTCTTCGCGGCCTGTTTCGACGCCAACGGCGGCCTTTTCGAACCCCTGCTCGGCCCCGAGGATGCCGTGGTCTCGGACAGCCTGAACCACGCCTCGATCATCGACGGCATCCGGCTATCGAAGGCGCGGCGATTCCGATATGAAAACAGGGATCTGGACGCGCTGGAGGCGGCGCTGACCGAGGCTCGCGCAGGCGGGGCGCGGCATATCCTGATCGCCACGGACGGCGTGTTCTCGATGGACGGAACGCTGGCCCCGCTGCCGGGAATCCGGGCACTGGCGGACCAGTTCGGCGCGCTGGTGATGGTGGACGACTGCCATGCCACGGGGTTCCTGGGGCCCAAGGGCGAGGGCACGCCGGCGCATCTGGGCACCCGGGCCGACATCCTGACCGGGACGCTGGGCAAGGCGCTGGGCGGGGCGCTGGGCGGCTACGTCGCCGGGCCGCAGCCGGTGATCGACCTGCTGCGCCAGCGCGCCCGGCCCTATCTCTTTTCCAATGCCCTGCCGCCCGCGATCACGGCGGCCGGTCTCGCCGCGCTCGAGCTCGTCGAGGCGGGTCACGACCTGCGCGCGCGGCTCTTCGACAATGCCGCGCACTGGCGGGCGGGCCTGACGGCGGCGGGGTTCGACCTGATCCCGGGCGCGCATCCGATCATCCCGGTGATGCTGGGCGAGGCCCGCCTGAGCCAGCAGATGGCTGCCCGGCTGTTCGAGAAGGGCGTCCATGTCGCGGGGTTCTTCTACCCGGTGGTGCCGCACGGGACCGCCCGCATCCGCACGCAGATGAGCGCGGCGCTGACCCGGGACGATCTCGACAGGGCGTTGCAGGCCTTTGCCGAGGCCGGGCGTGAAACGGGGGTGCTGGCATGAGGAACACGATGCAGGCGCTGGTGAAACCCGCGCCGGGTCCGGAACTGGTCCTGCGGCAGGAGCCGGTGCCCGAGATCGGGCCGGAGGACGTGCTGATCCGGGTGAAGAAGACAGGCATCTGCGGCACCGACATCCATATCTGGCAATGGGACGACTGGGCCGCGCGCACCGTGCCGACGCCGCTGATCACCGGGCACGAGTTCGCGGGCGAGATCGTCGACATGGGGCGGCTGGTCGAGGGGCTGGAGATCGGGCAGCGCGTGTCGGGCGAAGGGCACCTGATCGGCAAGACCTCGCGCCAGAGCCGCGCAGGCAAGTTCCACCTCGACCCCGCCACCCGCGGCATCGGCGTGAATGAACAGGGTGCCTTTGCCGAATACCTGCGCCTGCCCGCCTTCAACGTGGTGCCGCTGCCCGACGCCATCGACGACGAGATCGGCGCGATTCTCGATCCGCTGGGCAACGCGGTCCACACCGCCCTGAGCTTCGACCTGATCGGCGAGGATGTGCTGGTGACCGGGGCTGGTCCCATCGGGATCATGGCGGCCGCCGTCGCCCGGCATGTCGGCGCGCGGCACGTGGTCATCACCGACGTGAACCCGGACCGGCTGGCGCTGGCCGAGCGGGTCGCGGACGTGCGGGCGGTCGATGTGCGCACCACCGACCTGCGCGACGTGATGCACGAGCTGGGCATGAAGCAGGGGTTCGACGTGGGGCTCGAGATGTCGGGGAACCAGGCTGCCCTCGACCAGATGGTCGAAACGCTGACCATGGGCGGGCGGATCGCCTTGCTGGGCATCCCGCCGGGCAAGAGCCCGGTGGACTGGTCGCGCATCGTGTTCAAGGCGATCACCCTCAAGGGCGTCTATGGCCGCGAGATCTTCGAGACCTGGTACAAGATGATCGCGATGCTGGAGAACGGCCTCGACGTGCGCGGCGTGATCACCCATCGCTTCCCGGTGGCCGAGTATCGCGCGGGGTTCGAGGCGATGCTGTCCGGCAGCAGCGGCAAGGTCGTGCTGGACTGGACCTGAGGCCCGCGAACCCCGATTGACGGAGGTCGGGCAAGGGCAGATAGCGCTGACAACAGTCGCCCGCCCGAGGACCTCCCATGCCCATCGCCGCCATCCTGCGCTCGACCCTGTTCTGGTCGGGCTCGGTGACCTTCGTGCTGCTCGGACTGATCGGCGCGCTCTATGGCCCGGCGCTGCCCGCGCTGGCGCGGACCCATGCGCTGGGAACGGCAGAGGCCGGGCTGATCGTGGCCGTCCACAACGGCGGCGGGCTGCTGGGACTGGTGCTCAGCGCGGCTTTCGGGGCGGTCAGCGCGCGGCAGGCAATGGCGCTGGCGCTGGTCGGGGCGGGCCTGATCGCCACCGGCCTCGGCTGGCCGGTCACGCTGCTGGGCGCGCTGGTGCTGGGATCGGGCTACGCTCTGGCGGCGGCGGTGCTGAACCGGCGGTTCCTGACCGAGATGGGCCCGCGCGGTCCGGCGATGCTGGGCTTCGTCAACGCGGTCTTCGCCATCGGCGCGATGGGGGCACCGGTGCTTCTGGCGGCCCTCGGCGGGGTGCCGGCGCAGGCCGCGGCCCCGATCGACCTGCGCGCGGCGCTGAAGCGGCCGGGGGTCATGGCGCTGGGGGCGCTTGGCGTGGGGGTCGAGACCTCGGTCGTCGGATTCGGGCCGGTCGGTCTGATCGCGCGCGGCATGGCCGAGGCCGACGCGGCGGCGCTGATCTCGGGGTTCTTCGCCTGCTTCCTCGTCGGGCGCCTGTCGCTGGTCTGGATCGCGGTGCGTGTTGCGCCGCGCTACCTGCTGGGGGGCGCGTTCGGCCTGACGGGGGCGCTGCTGATCGCGGCGCAGATGGGGCCGCCGCAGATCGTCTTCGCGCTCGCCGGGGCTCCGGTCGGCATCCTGTTCCCGGCGTATTTCTACGTTGCGAGCCGGCGCCTCGGCGAGGGGGGCCGCGCGGCGGCACTGATCATGGCGGCGGTCTACGTCGGCGCGATCCTGACCCCGGTCGCCATGAGCCTTGTGATCGCGGAACTGGGCGCCGGGGCCCTGTTTCCGGCGCTGGCAGTTCTCGCGCTGGCGGGTGCGGCGGGCAGCCTGAGCCTGCGCCGCGCCGCGGTCTGAGGGCCGGGGTGGTCCTTTCGCGCCGGATCGTGTCTGATCCCGGCACAGGCGGAGGACGGATCATGGCGGCATACGGCAGCATTCTCGGCGCCATCGGCAACACGCCGTCGGTCTGGCTGGACCGGATCGTCCGGGAGGCCGGTGTCGAGGGGCGTATCCTCGCGAAGCTCGACCATCTCAATCCCGGCTTCTCCAAGAAGGACCGCGCGGCGCTGGGCATCCTCGAACTGGCCGAGATCGCGGGGATGATCCTGCCCGGTCAGACGGTGGTGGAACTGACCAGCGGCAACATGGGCACGGGCCTCGCCATTGTCTGCGGGATCAAGGGCTATCCCTTCGTCGCGGTGATGAGCGCGGGCAACTCGCCCGAGCGGGCCGCGATGATGCGGGCGCTGGGCGCCGAGGTCGTTCTGGTGCCGCAGGCCGCGGGGGCGGTGCCGGGCGAGGTGTCGGGCGACGATCTCGCGCTGGTCGAGGCCGAGGCGCAGCGCATCACGACCGAGCGGCAGGCGTTCCGCGCCGACCAGTTCGCCCATCCCGGGAACGCGGCGGCGCATGCCTCGGGCACCGCGCGCGAGCTCTGGGCCGACAGTGGCGCAGCGCTCGACGCCTTCGCCGATTTCGTCGGGTCGGGCGGCACGCTCGCCGGGACCGCGCGCGGCCTGAAGGACCTGAACCCGGCCCTGCGCGCCTACGCGGTCGAGCCGGAGGGGGCCGCGGCGCTGTCCGGCGCGGCGGTCACCCGGCCCGGCCACCCGATCCAGGGCGGGGGCTATGCCATGCCCGCGCTCGACCAGCTGGACCCCGGCCTGATCGACGGGTTCCTGACCGTGACCGGCGACGAGGCCCGCGAAACCGCCCGCAAGCTGGCCCGGTTGGAAGGGGTCTTCGGCGGCTTCTCGGCGGGCGCGAACGTCGCGGCGGCGCTGAAGCTGCTGGCCGGGCCGGAGGCGGGCAACCGGATCGCCGTGGTGATCTGCGACAGCGGGCTGAAGTATCTCTCGACCGACCTCTGGGGATGAGCCCGGCGCCCATGCTGCATGTGCGACGAAGCTTTGTGTTGACATCGTTGCAATCGCAACGATATCGACGGGGCGTGACGTTCACGCTCTCGGGGGAGGCCGACCGATGAACCAGCAGACCCGCGCCCACGGCATGATCCAGGCCCCGCATTCGACGGGCACGACGCCCGGCTACATGCCGGGCTTCGCCAACGACTTCGAGACCGAGGCGCTGCCCGGCGCGCTGCCGCAGGGGATGAACAGCCCGCAGAAGTGCAACTACGGCCTGTATGGCGAGCAGCTCAGCGGCACCGCCTTCACGGCCAACCCGCCCGAGCGGACCTGGACCTACCGCATCCGGCCCTCGGTCAAGCACTCGGCGCGCTACACCAAGATCGACCTGCCCTACTGGAAATCCGCGCCCAACGTGGACCCGGATGTCATCAGCCTCGGCCAGTATCGCTGGGACCCGGTCCCGATGCGCGACGAGCCGCTGACCTGGCTGACCGGCATGCGCACGATGACCACGGCGGGCGACGTGAACACGCAGGTCGGCATGGCGGCGCATGTCTACCTCGTGACCTCTTCGATGAAGGACGCCTATTTCTTCTCGGCGGACAGCGAATTGCTGGTGGTGCCGCAGCAGGGCCGCCTGCGCTTCTGCACCGAGCTGGGCATCATCGACCTCGCCCCGCAGGAAATCGCGATCCTGCCGCGCGGTCTCGTCTACCGGGTCGAGGTGCTGGAGGGTCCCTGCCGGGGCTTCGTCTGCGAGAACTACGGCCAGAAGTTCGAGCTTCCGGGCCGGGGGCCGATCGGGGCGAACTGCCTCGCCAACCCGCGTGACTTCAAGGCACCGGTCGCGGCCTTCGAGGACCGCGAGGTCCCCTCGACCCTGACGATCAAGTGGTGCGGCCAGTTCCACGAGACGACCATCGGGCAGTCGCCGCTCGACGTGGTGGCGTGGCACGGCAACTACGCGCCCTACAAGTACGACCTGAGCACCTATTGCCCGGTGGGCGCGATCCTGTTCGACCACCCCGATCCGTCGATCTTCACGGTCCTGACCGCGCCCTCGGGCGTGCCGGGCACGGCGAACATCGACTTCGTGCTGTTCCGCGAGCGCTGGATGGTGGCCGAGGATACCTTCCGGCCGCCGTGGTACCACAAGAACATCATGTCCGAGCTGATGGGCAACATCTACGGCCAGTACGATGCCAAGCCGCAGGGCTTCGTGCCGGGCGGCATGAGCCTGCACAACATGATGCTGCCGCACGGGCCGGACCGGGACGCGTTCGAGGGGGCCTCGAACGCGGACCTGAAGCCGCACAAGCTGGACAACACGATGTCCTTCATGTTCGAGACCCGGTTCCCGCAGCACCTGACGGCCTTCGCGGCGACCGAGGCGCCGTTGCAGGACACCTACATCGACTGCTGGGACGGGATCGAAAAGAAATTCGACGGCACGCCGGGCCGGAAGTAGGCCGGGCCGCACGACGAGAATACGGGAGGACGAGCGATGCCGCTCAAGCGAAGCTGGGTGGACAGCGCGAACACGCCCGAAGGGCCGTTTCCGCTGAACAACCTGCCCTATGGCGTGTTCACCGCCGGGGACGACGACGAGGCGCGCTGCGGCGTGGCCATCGGGGAGATGATCCTCGACATGACCGCGGTCGAGGCGGAAGGCCTCTCGCCCCTCGACGACGACGAGGTGTTCGCCTGGGGCACCTGGGACCTGCTGATCGACGCCGGTCCCGCCGACTGGGCGACCCTGCGCGGCTGGCTGGAGGCCGCCCTGGCGGAGGGCAGCGACCTCGCCGACGCGCTGGCGCCGCTGCTGGTGCCGATGGCGGACGCGACGCTGCACATGCCGTTCACGGTGACGGAATACACCGACTTCTACGCCGGCAAGCACCATGCGACGAACGTCGGCACGATGTTCCGCGGGGCCGAGAACGCGCTGCCGCCGAACTGGCTGTCGATCCCGATCGGCTACAACGGGCGGGCGTCGTCGGTCGTCGTCTCGGGCACCCCGGTGCGCCGCCCCTGGGGGCAGGTGAAGGGCCCGGACGAGGCGCTGCCGCGCTTCGCGCCCTCGGCCCGGTTCGACATCGAGCTCGAGATGGGCGCGATCGTCGGGCGCGGCTCGGAGGGCCCGGTCAGCGTGGCCGAGGCCGACGGGATGATCTTCGGCTACGTTCTGCTGAACGACTGGTCGGCGCGGGACATTCAGGCGTGGGAGTACCAGCCGCTCGGGCCGTTCCAGGCCAAGGCGACGGCGACCAGCATCAGCCCGTGGATCGTCACCCGGCCCGCGCTCGAGCCGTTCCGCACCTCGACCCCGGAGCGCGAGCGCGACCTGCTGCCCTACCTGCGCGAGCCGGGACCGATGCTCTACGACATCGACCTCGCCGTGGACCTGATCCCGGAGGGCGGGACGGCGACGACCATCGCCCGGACCAACTACCGCGAGATGTACTATTCGTCGGCGCAGCAACTGGCGCACCATGCCTCCAGCGGCTGCCCGATGCGGCCGGGTGACCTGCTCGGCTCGGGCACGATCTCGGGTCCCGACCGGGACAGCCGCGGCTCGCTGCTGGAGCTGAGCTGGGGCGGCAAGGAGCCGGTCACGCTGGAGGGCGGCGCCACGCGCAGCTTCCTGCAGGACGGCGATACCGTGATCCTGCGCGGCCATGCGCAGGGCGACGGCTACCGGATCGGATTCGGCACATGCGAGGGCATCATCCTGCCCGCCATCGACAAGCCCGCCTGGGCCTGAGGGAGACAGACAAGATGAGCAAGGCTTTCGCCAGCGCGGGCGACCTGACCGAGAAGAAGACCAGTTTCACCGAAGTCGGCGACGGGCTCTATGCCTTCACCGCCGAGGGGGACCCGAACTCGGGCGTCATCATCGGCGACGACGCGGTGATGGTGGTCGAGGCACAGGCGACCCCGCGCCTTGGCCGCAAGGTGATCGAGCATATCCGCAGCGTCACCGACAAGCCGATCACGCATCTCGTGCTGACGCACTACCATGCCGTGCGGGTGCTGGGGGCCAGTGCCTATGGCGCGCCGACGGTCATCATGTCGGACGTCGCCCGGTCGATGGTGGTCGAGCGCGGGCAGGAGGACTGGCAGAGCGAGTTCGACCGCTTTCCGCGCCTGTTCCAGGGGCACGAGGAAATTCCCGGCCTGACCTGGCCCACCACCACCTTCAGCGACGCGATGACCGTCTATCTCGGCAAGCGGCGGGTGGACATCATGCACCTCGGCCGGGCGCATACCGCCGGGGACGCGGTGGTCTGGGTGCCGGACGCCGAGGTGATGTTCACCGGCGACATCGTGGAATACCACTCGGCCTGCTACTGCGGCGACGGCCACCTGACCGAGTGGGGGCAGACGCTGGACAACATCGCGGCCTTCGACCCGGTCAGCATCGCCCCCGGACGCGGCGACGCGCTGGTGGGCCGCGAGATGGTGGCGAAGGCCATCGAGAGCACGCGCGACTTCGTCGAAAGCACCTACCGCCCGGCGGCCCGGGTCGCGGCGCGCGGCGGC
>JAUHZL010000097.1 GCA_030425945.1 Alphaproteobacteria bacterium
TTGGTGTCGAAGACATAGGGCCCGTCCCCGTGGGTCAGCACGACGGTCCCGCGCGCGGCGATGGTGGGCAGGTCGGTGAAGCCGTAGAAGGAATGCGCCTCGGCGCGGGCTTCCCAGGAGTTCGGTGCGGGGGTGGACATGGGGCCTCCGGGCATTGGGTGGGGCGAGCCTATGCCGCTCGCCGGGGGACCGCAATCGGGGGCGCTGCCCGCGCGGCGGCGTTGCGCGCTGGCGCGGCGCGGCCTAGCGTCGGGGCAGCGGGAGGACCCCATGAGCGAGACGAGCGGCAGCAGCGGACGCCTGACCCTGTGGGGGATCGAGGTCTTTCTCGCCACCGTCGAGGAAGGCGCGATCACCGCCGCCGCGCGCCGCCTCGGCGCGTCGGCGAGCGCGGTCTCGCAGCAACTGACCAACCTCGAGGCGGCGCTCGGGGTGACGCTGCTCGACCGCAGCGCGCGACCGGTGCGGCTGACGCCCGAGGGCACGCTGTTCCGGCTCCGGGCGCAAGCCATCCTGACCGAGGCAGCGCAGGCCCGGGCCGAGTTGCGCCGGGCCGAGGCCGGGCGGCTCGCCGTCCTGCAACTGGGCATGATCGAGGATTTCGAGGCGGACGTGACGCCGCGCCTGCTGACGGAACTCGCCGCCCGGCTGGACGGCACGCGCATCCTGTTCGAGACCGGGCCGAGCCACCGCCTGCACGACCTGCTCGAGGCGCAGGGCCTCGACATGATCGTGGCGGCCGAGGCGGGCGCGGCCCCGGACTGGGCCGAGGTGCACCCGCTGATGCGCGATCCCTTCGTGGCGGTGGTGCCGCCCGGCACGCCCGAGGGGCTGCCGGACCTGCCGTTCCTGCTGTATACGACGCGGCACCTGATGGGGCGGCAGATCGAGGGGCACCTCGCCGCCGCCGGTCTGCGCCTGCCGCACCGGTTCGAGATCGGCAGCTACCACGCGCTGATGGCGCTGGTGGCGGAAGGGGCGGGGTGGACCATCCTCAGCGTGCTGGGCGCGACGCGCGGGCAGCGCTTCCTCGGCGCGGTCGAGTTGCGGCCACTGCCCACGCAACCGCTGGCCCGCGACATCGCCCTGATTGCCCGGCGCGAGGGGATGGGCGACTGGCCCGCCGTCACCGCCGGGCTGCTGCGCGCCGGGATCGAGGCGCAGGTGCTCGGTCCCGCGCGCGGGCGCTGGCCGTGGCTGGGGGACGACCTGCGGCTGGCTCAGGTGCCGTAGGCGCGGGACGGGGCCCCCATCACCTCGGCCGCCGCCCCGATCAGGCCCTCCGCGATGAAGCGCAGTTCGGGCTCGGTCAGGCGGGCCGGCAGGCGCACGTCGCAGGCCGACATCAGCATGGCGCGGGTGCGCGGCAGGTCGGGGGTCTCGCCGAGGAACTGCCAGTTCCAGAAGGCGCGGGCGTTGTCCTCGGACAGGCCGAACACCGAGACCGACACGCCGCGCGCCTTGGCGGCGGCCTGGAAGGCGCGGGCCTGCGCGTCTGTCATGCCGATCAGGTTGAACTGCAGCGAGTCGGGCGCGCGGGCTTCCTTGGGCAGGGCCGGAGGCACGTGCATCCACGCGGTCGCGTTCAGCAGGTCTGCCACCAGATCGTGGTTGCGGCGCCCGTCGCGGACCCGGCGCGCGACATGAGGAAGCTGCGGGCGGATCACCGCTGCCGACAGGTTCTGCATCCGCATGTTGTAGAGCGGCAGCCGGTTCTGCCAGCGGGCAAAGGCCTCGGCCAGTTCGGGGCTGTTCTGGCCCTGCGGGCCCTTGTGCTTCTTCCAGTTGTGCTCGTAGGCGCCCGACATGATGACCGCGCGCGCGATCACCTCGGGATCGTCCGAGATCAGGATGCCGCCTTCGCCCGCGTTCACCAGCTTGTAGGACTGGAACGAGAAGCAGCCGACCGCGCCGATCGTGCCGATGTTGCGGCCGTCCCACGTGGTGCCGAGCGAGTGCGCGGCATCCTCGATCACCGGCACGCCTTTCGCATCGGCCAGCGCCATGATCGCGTCCATGTCGGAGGTGTGGCCGCGCATGTGGCTGATCATCACCGCCGCGATGTCGTCGGTGAACTTCGCCTCGAAATCGGCAAGGTCGATGCGGAAATTCTCGCCGACCTCGACGAGTACCGGTACGCAGTCGGCATGCACGATGGCCGAGGGCACGGCGGCGAAGGTGAAGGCGGGGATCAGCACCTTCGCGTCGCGCGGCAGGCCGAGCGCCTTGAGCGACAGGAACAGCGCCGCCGAGCAGGACGAGACCGCCAGCGCGTAGCGAGCACCGAGCAGGTCCGCGAACTCGCGCTCCAGCAGCGCCACCGGGGCATCCTCGGGCGCGGTGTAGCGGAACAGGTCGCCGGAGCGCAGCAGGCGGTCGATCTCGGCCCGGGCCTCGGGCGGGATCGGCTCCGCGTCGTAGGTGTTCGGCGGCTGGATCGGAGAGGCCTGCATCACGTTCATGTTCGGTTTTCCTGAAATCCCCATTCGGAAAACCTGTAGCATCCTTTCTGTGACTGCGCCATGACAGGCGACGCCCCGGGCCGCGGATCGGCGGTCAGATGCCCAAGCGGTCGCGCAGGCTGAACCACGTCATTGCCAGCGTCAGCAGCGGCGCGCGCGCGGCCGATCCGCCGGGGAACGGCGGGGTCGGCAGCGACCCGAAGAGGTCCATCCGCTCGGCCTGTCCGGCAATCGCCTCGGCCATGACCCGGCCCGCGAGGCCGCTGAGCGCCACGCCATGCCCCGAGAACCCGCCCGCCGCCAGCGTCGAGGGTCCCAGCCGGGTGACATAGGGCAGGCGGGTCATGGTGATGCCCAGCGTGCCGCCCCAGTGATGGGTGATCTCCACGTCGGCCAGCGTCGGGAAGAGGCGCAGCATCCGCGCCCGGAGCGCGGTCAGGATGTCGCCGGGGAAGCCGATGGAATAGCTCTCGCGCCCGCCGAAGAGCAGGCGCTGGTCCTCGGACAGGCGGAAGTAGTTCACGACGAACTTCGAGTCGGCCACGGCGATGTCGCGGCGCAGAACCTCGGCCGCGCGGTTCCCGAGGGGCGCGGTCGCCGCGATGAAACTGTTGATCGGCATGACGCGGGCGGCGTAGCGGCGGTCGAGGTCGGGCAGGTAGCCGTTGCCCGCGAGGATGACGTGCCCGGCCTGGACCGTGCCGCCCGGCGTCACGAGTTGTGTCCCGTCGATCCGCGTCACCTCGGTCGTCTCGTGGAGGATGGCTCCGGCGGCCTCGGCCGCGCGGGCGAGGCCCTGGGCATAGCGCAGCGGGTGGATGTGCCCCGCGCCCATGTCGAGCACGCCGCCCTCGTAGACCGTCGCCGGGCAGATCGCGCGGAAGGCGTCGCGGTCGAGATACTCGGTCTCGTAGCCATAGGTCGCTGCCAGCCAGTCGGCGTAGCGGCGGTCCTCGTCGGCCCCGGCGCGGGTCCACTGGCCATGCAGGACGCCGGGCGTGTAGCGCGCGTCGGGCGCGTGGCGGGCGGCGAGGTCGCGCAGCAGCGCCTTGCCGTCCTCGGCGAGGTCCCACAGCGCGCGGGCCTGTCCGTCGCCCAGCCTGGCGGCGAGCCATTGCTGGTCCTTGTTGAAGCCGCTGCCGACCTGCCCGCCGTTGCGCCCCGAGGCGCCGAAGCCCGCGCGGTGCGCTTCGAGCACCCGGACCGAATAGCCGCGCTCGGCCAGCGTCAGGGCGGCGGTCAGGCCGGTGTAGCCCGCGCCCACGATCGCCACGTCGCTGCGCACCGCGCCGCGCAGCGCCGGGCGCGGCGGCACGGTCGGGGCGGAGGCAACATACCAGCTGTCCGGCAGGCTGCCCGGCGGGTCGTTCCGGTAGAGGGCCTTCATCTCAGACGTTCAGGAGCAGATGCTCGCGCTCCCAGGGGCTGATGACCTGCAGGAATTCCTTGTGCTCCAGCGCCTTGACCGCGCGATAGACGCTGCAGAACTCGGGGCCGAGCACCTCCTGCATGGCGGGGTTCTCCTCGAAGAGGTCGAGCGCCTCGCCGAGGTTGCGCGGAATGGCCTCGTCGCCGGCATAGGCGTCGCCCTTGAACTCGGGACCCGGCTCGATCTGCTCGACCAGCCCGAGATACCCGCAGGCGAGCGAGGCGGCGATCCCCAGGTAGGGGTTGCAGTCCATGCCCGCCAGCCGGTTCTCGACGCGGCGCGCGGAGGGGTCCGAGACCGGGACGCGGATGCCCGTGGTGCGGTTGTCGCGGCCCCACTCCAGGTTGATCGGCGCGGCGAAGTCCGGGACGTAGCGGCGGTAGCTGTTCACGTAAGGGGCCAGCAGGGCGATCACGCTGGGCAGGTGGCGTTGCAGGCCCGAGATGAACCAGCGGAACTCCGGCGTCTCCGAGCCGTCCTCGGCGACGAAGATGTTGCGCCCCTCTCGGTCGACGACCGAGTGGTGAACGTGCATGGCCGAGCCCGGCTCACCCTCGATCGGCTTGGCCATGAAGGTGGCGAAGCAGTCGTGCCGCAACGCGGCCTCGCGGATCAGCCGCTTGAAGAAGAAGATCTCGTCGGCCAGCTTCACCGGGCTGCCGTGACGCAGGTTGATCTCGATCTGGCCCGCGCCGCCTTCCTGCGTGATGCCGTCGATCTCGAGACCCTGCGCCTCGGCGAAGTCGTAGATGTCGTCGATGACCGGGCCGTACTCGTCCACCGCGCTCATCGAATAGGCCTGCCGGGCCGCGGCCCGCCGCCCGGTGCGACCCATCGGCGGCTCGATCGGCAGCGCGGGGTCGAGGTTGCGGGCCACGAGGAAGAACTCCATCTCGGGCGCCACGACGGGTTTCCAGCCGCGCTCGGCGAACAGGCCCGCGACGCGCTTCAGCACGTTGCGCGGGGCAATGGGCATCGGCCGGCCCTGCTGGTCCTCGATGTCGTGGATGACCTGCAGCGTCCAGTCGGCGGTCCAGGGGGCGGGCGACGCGGTCGAGAAGTCGGGCTTCAGGATCATGTCGGGCTCGGTGTAGCCTTCGGTGGCGACATCGGCCCAGTCCCCGGTGATGGTCTGGAAGAAGATCGAGTTCGGCAGGAAGAAGTGCGACTGCCGGGCGAACTTGGCGGCGGGCATCGCCTTGCCGCGCGCGATCCCGGCGAGGTCGGCGACCACGCATTCCACCTCGTCGAGGCGGCGGCCCTCGAGGTAGGCGCGCGCCGGGCCGGGCAGGTTGTTCAGGAAGGTGTCATCCATGGGCGGCGCTCCGCAGCGGTTCGGCCGCGACGGCGGCGCGGAAATGCGCGGCGATCTCGGCGGCGACGCGCGCGGCATCGGTCGGCAGCGCGCAGTCGGCGGCGGCCTGCTCCATCATCGGGCGCGGATAGGTCGGCATGTCCTTCCGCTTGTCCACGTAGATGCGGATCATCTCGGGGCTCAGTTCCGGGTGCGGCTGGAGCGTGAAGACCGTGTCGCCATAGCGCAGCGCGGCGGCCTCGGTGAAGTCATTGCGGGCCACGACGCGGGCGTCGGGGGGCAACTCGACCACCTGGTCCTGGTGCCAGGCGTTCAGGGCGATCTCGCCCAGCCCGTCGAAGTCGTAGGTGCGGCGGCCGACGGCCCAGCCGCCGGGGAACTTGACGACCTTGCCGCCAAGCGCCTGCGCGATGATCTGGTGGCCGAAGCAGATGCCGACCATCGGCACGGCGGCCGCCCAGGCGCGGCGGATGAAGTCTTCGAGCGGCGGAATGAAGGCGTGGTCCTCGTAGGCGCCGTGCTTCGAGCCGGTCAGAAGCCAGCCGTCGGCGTCCCCGACCGACGCGGGAAACTCCATGTGCTCGACGTCCCAGACCTCGAAGTCGAAGCCGTAGGGCGCGAGCAGGCGGATGAACATGGCATCGAAATCCCCGTGCCCCTCGATCACCTCGGGCAGGGTTTGGCCGCACTTCAGCAGACCGATTTTCATGGGAAGATCCATTGTTGAGATGCCGCCAAGCTAGGCGCTCGGCGGAGGGCGCACAAGGGGGCCGGGGGTGGTCCGGGGGCCTCAGACGGTGTCGAGATAGAGCTCGATCTGCTCCTGCGGACTGATCTGCGCGACGTAGTGCAACTCCTGCCGCTTGGTGGCGAGGTAGTTCTCGATCAGCTGGGCGGGCAGGATGCGGGGCATCACCGGATCGGCGGCGAAGGCGTCGATTGCGTCGGACCAGGTCGCGGGCATCTGCGGCAGGTCGAGCGCGTAGGCATTCCCGGTGATCGGGGGCGGCGGCTCCAGCGCGTCCTCGATCCCGGTCAGCGCCGCGCCCAGCACACCGGCCAGCAGCAGGTAGGGGTTCACGTCGCCGCCCGCGCTGCGGTGCTCGATCCGGCGCGCGGCACTCGCCCCCGAGGGGATGCGGATCGCCGCCGTCCGGTTCTCGTAGGCCCAGGCGATGCCGGTCGGCGCATGGGCATCCGGCACCAGCCGGTCGTAGCTGTTGGCATGGGGCGCGAAGAGAAGCGTCGAGCCCGCCAGCGCCCGGAGGCACCCGGCGACGGCCTGCCGCATGATCCCGGAGCCCTGCGCGGTGCCGTCGTCGAAGACGTTCCGCCCCGCCTCGTCCAGCACCGAGAAATGCATGTGCAGCCCGTTGCCGGAATAATCCTCGTAGGGCTTCGCCATGAACGAGGCGGCAAAGCCGTGACTGCGGGCCAGCCCCTTGACCAGCATCTTGAAGAGCCACGCGTCGTCGGCCGCCTTCAGCGCGTCGGGGCCGTGCATCAGGTTGATCTCGAACTGCCCGATCCCGGCCTCCGAGATCGCGGTATCGGCGGGAATGTCCATCGCCTCGCAGGCGTCGTAGAGGTCGGTGAAGAAGCGGTCGAAGGCGTCGAGCGGGCGCAGGGCCAGCGTCTCGGCCCCCTGGCGGCGCTTGCCGGAGCGGGGCGAGGGCGGCACGCGCAGGGTCTTGGTGGAATCGTCGATCAGGTAGAATTCCAGCTCGACCGCGACCACGGGCGTCAGGCCGCGCGCCTTGTAGCGCTCGACCACCCGGGCCAGCGCGTGGCGCGGGTCGCCGTCGAAGGGGCGGCCGTCCTCGTGGAACATCCAGATCGGCAGCAGCGCGGTCGGGGCGTCGAGCCAGGGCATGGGGACGAAGCCGCGCTCGGTCGGGCGCAGGATGCCGTCCGGGTCGCCCGCCTCGAACACCAGCGGGCTGTCGTCGATGTCCTCGCCCCAGATGTCGAGGTTCAGGACCGAGAAGGGGAAGCGCGTGCCCTCGGTCGTGACCTTGCGGGCGAAGCGCACCGGCATCCGCTTGCCGCGGGCCTGCCCGTTCAGGTCGGCGGCGGCGACACGGATCGTGCGCACCTCGGGATGGTCGTCGAGCCAGTCTCTCATGGGTGTCTAGCGCAGGATCTGCGGCCTCAGGGCCAGACGCGGCCTCTGGGCGGGCGCGACATGGCGGTTGAGCCGACGGTTCACCAGTCCGAAGATCCCGATGATCACGAGGGTCAGCAGGATGAAGTATCCCGCCACGATCGGGTAGGGCACGAAGGGGTTGAACGTCTTGTCGGCGAAGTAGTTGGCGTAATAGAGCGCGTCGCCGCGTTGCTGGAAGGCCGGGAAGCCCGAGAAGAACACCAGCGTCGTTGCGTGGAAGAGGAAGATCGCCTCGTTCGTGTAGGCGGGCCACGCCAGCCGCAGGAGCGTCGGCCACACGACGCGGCGGAACCGTGCCCAGCCCGACAGGCCATAGGCATCGGCAGCTTCCAGGTCGCCCTTGGGCACCGAGCGCAGCGCGCCGTAGAAGATCTCGCCCGAGTAGGCGGCGGTGTTCAGGAACAGCACCAGAAGCGCGCCCGTCGCCGCCGAGGTCATCACCGCGTAGATGTCGTTCTGTTGCTTCAGCGACTGGAACAGGAAATAGGCGAGGAAGAACTGGATGAAGAGCGGCGAGCCGCGGAAGACGAAGATGAACCATTCCGCGGGCTTGCGCAGCAGCGGGTTCGCCGCGTTCTTGCCGAGGGCCACGGCGGTGGCGAGGAAGAACCCGAGCACCAGCGCCAGCGTGCCGAAGTAGATGTTCCAGATCATCCCCGATCCGATCAGGGTGAAATGCTCGCACAGGGTGAAGTCGCTGCGGGGCAAGAGCCGCTCGCCGATGCCGAGCGAGCGCAGGCCGTAGTCCTGGATGGTCTGAAGGCAGCTCATGCCGCGGCCTTCCGCATCGCTTCGCCCGCCATCGTCGCCTGTCCGTGGCTGAGGCGGCGGGTCAGCCGGCTAAGATAGACCTCGGAGATCCGGGTCATCGCGAGGTAGAACACCAGCAGCACGAGGAAGTACCACAGCCGCCAGTCGCCGTGCGGATAGGCGGTGAACTGCGGGGTCTTGGTGCCGCCGAGTTCGCGCGCCCAGTAGACGATGTCCTCGACCCCCAGCAGGAACAGCAGCGGCGTGGCCTTGATGAGGATCATCCACAGGTTCGACAGGCCCGGCAGCGCGTAGGTCCACATCTGCGGCACGAGGATGCGCCAGAAGGTCTGGCGGTGCGACATGCCGTAGGCCTCGGCGGTTTCGAGCTGGGCGCGCGGCACCGCCTGCATCGCGCCGTAGAGCACGTTCGCGGCAAAGGCGCCGAACACCACGGCGAAGGTGAAGACCGCCAGCAGGAAATTGTAGATCTCGTGCCAGATCTGCGGTGCCGTCGAGAGCGGCAGTTTCGCCGCCGGGCAGACGATGAAGTTCGCGCCCTGCCGGATCGGGTCGGTCCAGTCCGGGCAGAGCGCCTGGTGGCGCAGCCATTCGAGGCCCTGGTCGAGCGCGATCACGA